>CADCQD010000049.1 GCA_902803485.1 uncultured Eubacteriales bacterium
CTTCAGTATCTCCTTAAGCCCAGGGCAAAGGGCGTGCTCTGGCACTGTACCGCCGGTAAAGACCGGACGGGGATATTTGCCCTGATCGTGGAGGAGATCCTGGGGGTTTCCAGGGATGATATCATTGAAGATTATCTTATGACGAATCAGGGAAACCATGAGACCGTTGAGCAGCTGGTCCGGCATTTCAGTACCCGGACAGATGTGGATCCGGAAAAAGCGGTCCCGGCGCTTCACAGCATGTTCGGCGCAAGAGAAGAGTATATTATCGCATACTACCGGGAGGCTGAACGCCTATACGGAAGTTTTGATACGTTTTTGGAAAAGGCGCTCGGCGCGGATCTTAAGATGCGCAGCAGATTCCGGGAGATATATTTAGTATAGGCACCGGAATGCTGTGAAAACATCATAAGAAAGCTATGGATGGGGATCTTTGCCGCAGACGGCTTCCGATGCGTTCCGCGGCGGGATGATGTGAGGATTTTTGAGGACTATGAGAAAAAAACGGATTTTTGAAACGGAGAGACTGATCCTCCGCCCGTGGAAGGTAAAAGACGCGAAGGAATGCTATAAATACGCGAAGGATCCCCTGGTAGGCCCCATCGCCGGCTGGCCGCCGCATACCAGCGTGAAGTACACCCGCCAGGTGATCAGGGACATTCTTATGGTGCCGGAGACCTTTGCGGTCGTTCTGAAAGAAACGGGACTTCCCATTGGCAGCATCGGACTCCATAAAAATGATCTGGCGGAAAAAGATGATGAGATGGAACTTGGCTACTGGCTGGGCGTCCCGTACTGGGGACAGGGCATCATACCGGAGGCCGCCCGGGAAATGCTCCGCCACGCTTTTGAAGACCTGGGACTGAACAGGGTATGGTGCGCTTATTATGACGGCAATGAAAAGTCAAAGCGGGTACAGGAAAAGCTGGGTTTCAAATACCAGTGGACCAGTGAAGATGTTCCTGTGATCCAGATGCATGAGACCCGCAGAGGCCACGTCAACCTGATGACAAAGGAAGACTGGCTGGCGTTATATCGATGACGGAGGCGTTCTTTTGAAGTATCATAATATCGCCTGCGCATCGTTTCTCAGGCGGCCGAACCGCTTTATCGCGGAAGTGGAGCTGAACGGCCGCGTGGAGACCGTTCATGTAAAAAATACGGGAAGATGCAAAGAACTCCTGCTGCCCGGCAGCGAGGTATGGCTGACAGAACCCGGTACGCCCGGCAGAAAGACAAGATACGACCTCGTCGCGGTACGGAAAGGCAACGGGATCATTTATAATATCGACTCCCAGGCCGTGAATGCCGTGGTGAAGGAATGGCTGGCAGCGCAGGATTACAGTAAAGTCGTTCCGGAGTACTCCTATGGCGGTTCCCGTATTGATTTTTACATGGAACGGGATCACGGAGACGGCGGGCCGGAACGGTATCTGATGGAAGTCAAGGGCTGCACTCTGGAGATCGGCGGCGTCGGGTATTTCCCGGACGCGCCTACTGAAAGAGGCGTGAAGCATATACGGGAACTGATCAGAGCGGGGGAAGCCGGATATCATGCGGTCATCGGCTTTGTCATCCAGATGGACGGGGTGACGGAGGTCCGGGCGAATCGGGCAACACATCCGGAATTTGCTGACGCGATGGAAGAAGCCCGGAAAGCGGGAGTGAAGGCAGTGTTTTTCACCTGTCATGTTGAACCGGATGAACTGACAGTCACAAGGGCAATCGAAGCCTGAAAAGATGAATTATGAATTGCTCTACATCATGAGGAGAATACAGTATGGAAACGAAACAGTTCAGGACAATGGCGGAATACAGACAGGATCTTACGGAAGATCCGGCGCGGGGGATCTGGGATCTCATCGTTGCGGGCGGAGGTCTTACGGGTGTTGCGGCAGCAGTATCAGCCCGGCGGCTGGGGCTCCGCGTGCTTCTTATTGAAAAAGCAGGGTTCCTCGGCGGCGCGCCCGGGACGATGCTGATCAATCCCTTTATGCCATATTCCACAACGGTCGATGGCCGGCGGTTCGAACTGAGCCGGGGATTTTTCAGCGAACTTCGGACGATGCTGAAGGAACTTGGCGGATATGAGGACGGCCGCGAAGATATTCACGAGGAATATCTGAAGCTGGCGCTGGACCGGCTGGTTCAGAGGGAAGGCATCCAGGTGCTGTTCCACACCGTGCTTTGCGGTATTGAGAAAGATGGGGAGACCATCAAGTCGGTCCAGGCGGTCACGAAGGCCGGAGTCCTGACTTTCAGCGGCCGGTATTTCATCGACGCGACCGGGGACGCGGCACTTGCGGTGATGGCCGGCTGTCCGTATCACCTGGGCAGGGAGGACGGGCTGTGCCAGCCGATGACTTTATGCTTCCGTATCGGAAATGTGGATATCCCCGTATTTCAGAAGAACCGGCAGGCCATGCAGGAAAAGTACCGGGAACTCCAGAAGGAAGGAAAGATCAGGAATCCCAGGGAAGACGTGCTGATCTTTAATACACTGGTCGATGGTGTGCTGCATTTCAATACTACGCGTGTCGTAAAGCATGATCCGACGGATCCGTTTGCGGTTACCGAAGCGGAGATGATCGCCCGGGAGCAGATGTTTGAAATGTACGATTTCCTGAAAAACAACTGTCCCGGATTCGAGCACAGCCAGCTTTTGTATTCGGCGGGCGAGATCGGCGCCAGAGAAAGCCGAATGAGCGACGGAGAGTATCTTTTGACAGAAACGGATCTCAGGGACTGCGTGAAATTCGATGACGCGGTCGCTGCCGGCAATTACGACATCGATATCCATAATCCGGAGGGCAGCGGCACCAGTCATTACTATTTCCCGGCGGGGACCTGGTATACGATCCCTTACCGCGCTCTGCAGCCGAAAAACGCGGATAACCTGCTGGTCGCGGGCCGGTGCATTTCTTCCACGCACGAAGCCCAGGCCAGTTACCGTATCATGCCTATTGTGACGACACTGGGACAGGCGGCGGGGACTGCGGCTGCGCTGGCTGCCAAGGCAGGCACAGGTGTGAAGCAGGTCGACGTCCGGCTGCTGCAGGATACATTGAAGGAAAACGGCGCGTTTATTGGTATTTGAACAGGATTTTGAGCTGCTTAGGGTATGAGAAATTCCAATGAGAACAGGATAAATATCAAAAAAATACGGAACGAGCTGCCTGAGATCACCGGAAGCGTTTTTTTTCTTACCGTGGTCGCTTTTTTCCTGTCCTCTCTGATGTCGACTCTGGGAAGTGTGATCGACGCGTTTATCATCGGGCATACAATGCGGACGACTGACGTCGGCGCCCTCAGCCTGACCAGCCCGATCTGGTTCGTTATGGCGATCATCTACGGGATACTGGCGATCGGAAGCCAGCCGTTCTGCTCCGGTGAACTGGGCAGAGGCAATAAAGAAGCCGCAAGAAAGATCTTTTCGATGACCCTGATCACCGGTATCGGAATTACGCTGCTTTTTTCTCTGCTGATATTCGCTTTCGGGGGGGTTGCCGCAGGATTATTGGGGGCGCCGAAGGGTATGCCGGAACATGATCCCTGCCGCAGATATCTGATCGGCACGGCCTGGGGCTTTCCCGCGCTGGCAGCGATCAGCCTGCTTTCCACCGGGATCAACCTGGAAGGCGCGCGCCGCTGGACGTTCTATTCCGCGGCGGTCGTGACGGTCTCGAATATCCTGCTGGACCTGGTCGTTGCCTGGACTCATGGTGACATGCTGATGATGGGACTGACCACATCCATCAGTTACTACTTCGGTGCCGGCGTGCTGGTATTGTATTATTTTAAAGAAAAGGACGTTCTGCTCCGGCCGATGCTTTGCAGGGTCTCACCGCGCCTGATCTTAAAGATCGCCGGACGCGGAATGCCGCTGGGCGTCAGCAGGATCACAAGGACTGTGAAGACCGTATATCTCAATCATCTGCTTGCATCTACGGTAACATCTGCAGGGCTTGCGGCCTACAATGTCCAGGTACAGATCAATTATCTGACAAATAATCTGTTCATGAGTATTGCGCAGACGATGACGCTGATGCTCTGCATTTACTATGCGGAGGAGGACCGGAGAGGGATGCGCCATACGGCGCTGATCGCCCTGGGCTATGAGTTCTTTTTCGGAGCCGCCATCATGATGCTCCTGAGGAATCCGGATGTTACGCGTATGATCACCTGGTTTTATCTGGGCGGCGCGGATGAGAATACCTTCCGGATCGCTGAGATCGCGATCTATTTCTTTGCTGAAGGTTTGATCGGACAGGCTGTCTCGGTCCTGTTCGCGAATTATCTGCAGTCCATCGGCAGAACGGCGGCATCCAACATCGTTTATGTGCTCTGCGATGTGTTCCTTGTCATTCTGGTCGTGACTTCGCATGTAAGGGCGCTTTCCCCGGGAGTCAGCGACATGGTCCGCAGCGGCAGCATTTTTGCCGGCGTTTCAGAAGCTATGACAAGCATGCTGTTTGTGATACCGTTTATGATCCTTCTCATTATCGTGATCGGGAAGATCCGCCCCAGGTCTTTCTGGGACGCGGCATTGATGCTGCCGCGAAGCTATGGTGTATCAAGGGATCAGGAGCTGACCGAGTCCCCGCGCACGCTGGAAGAGATCTCTGAATTTTCCCGGAACGCGAATACGTTCTGCCTGAAGCATGGCGCAGGCAGGAGAGAAGCATATTATATCGCCCTGGCAGCAGAAGAGATGGCCAACAATGTTCTGAAGCACGGATTTACCGACCGCGGTTTCCATTCCATGGAACTCAGGGTGATCTGTAAAGAAAACGCGCTGTTCCTCCGTATCCGGGACAACAGCCATGTCTTTGATCCCATCAAAAAGATGGCGGAGATCTCAGAAAACAAGGACCCCGCGGCATATATCGGGTTAAAAATGGTCATGCGGCTGGCAAGTGAAGTGGTGTATACATCCGCGCTGAAGCTGAACAACCTGCTGATCCGTGTAGATATCAGATCCGGGGAGGATCCGGCCGCAGGAATTTAAGCTTCCGTAAACCGGAGCAGCATATTCCGGACAGTAAAAAAGGAGAAATCATGGATATTCGCGAAATGTATCAAAGCCTTTATACCGCAGTCCTTGCCGAACACGCGGAAGTGTTCAGAAACCAGGATATCGGAGAGATAGAGGAGCTTATGGATCTGATCATCCGGGCGGAACGCCTGTTTATCATGGGCGCCGGAAGAGAAGGGATCGCGGCCAGAAGCTTTGCCATGCGGCTCATGCATCTGGGAAAAGAAGTCCACTGGATCTGGGATGATACGACGCCCGGTATGAGGAAGGGAGACCTGTTTATCATGGTCAACGGGTCGGGAGAGATCGGCCATATTGCCTATACTCAGGACCAGGCGGAAAAGACCGGAGCGAAAACCGCCGTGATCACAGGTTCTCCCCAGAGCAGATGTCCGGCAAAAGCGGATTTTACGCTTTTTGTGCCCGCGGCGGTCTATAAGGGAACGGATCCGCGGGTCGTTCCTTCCATCCAGCCCATGGGGAATCTGTTTGAGCAGCATTTATTCCTGCTTTTTGACATTATCGTGATGCTTCTGGAAAAGAAAACGGGCCTCACGCATGAAGAAATGGAAAGCAGGCACAGAAACATAGAGTAACAGTCTGCGTTTACGCTTCACCTTTTCTGTACACGTGATTCTGCCACGGATAATCAAAATCTGCCCACTTTTCATACGCGCCGGGGAGTTCTGTGGTTTCCCTGGGCGGGAAGTAGGCGGATATGAAGCTGTGGGCGTCATGGTTCCGGAAGAAAAAGCCCAGAGAATCATCTTCGTAGATCTGCATCAGTACGGAGCGGCAGAAGGTGCCCCGGATGTTCTCAAAGCTGGCTACGTCGATCTGCGGAATATCCTGAAAGTCCACCCACTGGATCTGTGAAAAAGCCCGTTCATGCGCGCACATATAATCGCTGATGTGGGAATGCCCGTAAATGTGCATCCGTACGTTCAGCGGCAGCGGCATCAGCCGGTGCATCAGATAACTGTCCCTGTTTCCGCCGGGCATCGCGCAGTGCCCGAAGGTCAGCACGCGTTTTCCCGAGGCCGCGATCTCTTCGCGAATCTTCTGATAATCCTCTTCTGTATAAGGATAGTTTTCTCTGCCGTACCTGAAATAGCTGTGTGTCGCGCACCAGGAATTGTCTTCCGCCGCATGGTCTGAGAAGAACCAGAACATGTCGTTGCCGAAGGGAAGGCTGAAACAGATATCGCTTACGTTTTCCGTGGTATGCCAGCCCGGGTGTTTTCTCACGGTATCATAAAAAGGGATCTCTGTTTCTTTGATGCCGTTTCTGAAGCAGTATTCAGCATAATCAAAGTCATGATTGCCGAGGGTATAGCAGAGAGGGATCCCCAGGGAACCGAAGGCGTTTTCCTGCATTTCCGCCATCTGATGAAGATGGGAAAGGCTGGCCGATTCTACGGAATCTCCCAGATAGCAGATCAGCTCCGCGGGTTTTCCGAGCCGTTCATAATCCTCCATGCAGATATCCAGGCATTTCCTCGCGTTTTCCGGCTGTCCCTGCTGCAGATCCGAAAAGATCCATACGGTATGGACCGCGCGTTCTTTGCAGACTTCATAAAATTCGTTTATCATATATGCGCTCCTGTGATCCGGCATCTTGCGGAAAACGGACCGCCGCGCCGGTGTTTTAGCACATTGTACTAAAGAAGGCGATGAGAAGCAAGGAAAAGCCGCGGGAAGGAACCATTATCCGCTGACCGGAAAACACGATGATCATAAAAATGAAATGAAAATCATTTTCCGCTTGACAAATACCGGCGGGTATAGTATATTACCCTATGTTCTGCTGACATGGCACAGGCGGTAGCGCACCTCATTGGTAGTGAGGAGGTCCCGGGTCCGAGTCCCGGTGTCAGCTCGAAACCCCGAAGTAAGCAAATCTGCTGACTTCGGGGTTTTTGTATTGGCTGCGGATCATTTGCCTATGTTGACTTTTTCTTCTATATAAGATAGAATAAATTGTTAAATTATGGGCTGAGTTTGACGGCTGGATGGCGGGTCCTCCCTTCGGGGAGGTATCATACAGATGATGGAGGCGAAGAATGGAAAAAAGAGTATTCGGAACACTGGAAAATGGCGAAGAGATCACATTATATGTGCTGAAAAATCATAACGGAATGGAAGCCGCGGTGACGGATCTGGGCGCGGTGCTCGTGACCCTGATGGTACCGGACAAGGACGGCGTGAAGAGGAACGTGGTCCTGGGTTATGATTCTTTTGAGCTTTACACAAAGAATCCGTCATACTTCGGCGCGACCATCGGCCGTTCCGGAAACCGTATCGACCGGGGCGAGTTCGAGATCGGCGGGAAGACGTATCATCTGGCTGTAGGACCGGACAATGTGAACCTGCACAGCGCGCCGAACGGATATCTGACCCGCAAGTGGAACGCGGAAACGGAAATCGGCGATGACGCGGAATGCGTTACGTTTTTCATGACCTCTCCGGACGGCGACCAGGGCTATCCCGGAAACATGGATATCGAGGTGGAGTATACGCTGACGGAAGAGAACGAGCTGATGATCCGGTATTACGGCCTTTCCGATCAGGATACCATCTTCAACATGACGAATCATTCCTATTTCAACCTGAATGGCGACGCGTCCGGCGACGTCCTCGGACATATCGTGACCATCCATTCGGACGCGATCACAAAGACGGATGACCGCCTGATCCCCACCGGAGAACTGATGGACGTGACCGGGACGCCTTTTGATTTCCGTACGCCGAAGACGATCGGCCGGGACATCGGCGCGGATGATGAAGCGCTTCATTTCGGCCACGGCTATGATCACAACTTTGTGGTCAATGGCGGCACGGCGCAGGAGGACGCGGAACTCGTGGCGGTCTGCGAAGGCGAGAAGAGCGGTATCATCATGGAGGTGTATACGGATCTTCCCGGTATGCAGGTGTACACGTCGAACGGCATGGATTTCCCCCGCGGGACAAACGGCGCTCATTACGGCAATCATCAGGCGGTCTGCTTTGAGACACAATACGCGCCGGATGCTGTTCATCATCCGGAATTCGCGTCACCTGTGATCCGCGCGAATGAGGAGCGGACGTCCCTTACCGTTTACCGTTTCCTTACGAAGGAGAACTGAGCGTAACGAATGGGAAAAAGCTTATATATTGCTGAGAAGCCGAGTGTAGCCGCGGAATTTGCCAGGGTCCTGAAGGCATCAGGCGCCAGGCGCGACGGTTATATCGAATCGGAGGACTGCATCGTCACCTGGTGCGTAGGGCATCTGGTGACGATGAGCTACCCGGAAGCTTATGATCCATCCATGAAGCGCTGGAGCATGAATACGCTTCCGTTTCTTCCGAAGGAATATAAATACGAAGTCATTGAAAGTGTAAAGAAGCAGTACGGCATCGTGGCGTCGCTTCTTACAAGGAAGGACGTGGATACCATCTATGTCTGCACGGACTCCGGACGCGAAGGCGAGTATATCTACCGCCTGGTCCGGGCGCAGGCCGGTGTCCGCGGAAAAAAGGAAAAGCGGGTGTGGATCGATTCCCAGACGGAACAGGAGATCCTCCGGGGGATCCGGGAAGCAAAGGATGAATCCGAATATGATCCCTTAAGTGACGCGGCGTACTGCCGTGCGAGAGAAGATTACCTGATGGGGATCAATTTTTCCCGCGCGCTGACATTGAAATTCGGCCCTGTGGTGAAAAATACACTGAAGAAGGACCGGGCAGTGCTTGCCATCGGCAGAGTCATGACCTGCGTGCTGGGAATGATCGTCAGCCGTGAGCGGGAGATCCGCTCTTTCGTGAAAACCGAGTTTTTCAAGGTAATCGGCACTTTCCTGATCGACGGGATCCCGTTTCAGGCGGAATGGCGCGTGACGGATGATTCCAGGTTTGCCGGAAACCCTGCGCTGTACAGAGAAAACGGGTTCCGTACACGGGAAAAGGCGGAAGAGCTGATCCGGTATCTTTTGGAGGATCCGCCGCAGAATGCGGAAGTGGTCTCCGTGGAAAAAAAGACGGAGCGGAAGAATCCGCCGCTGTTGTTTAATCTGGCGGAACTTCAGAATGAATGTTCCAGGCGGTTCAAAAAGACACCGGATGAGACGCTGGCGATCGTTCAGGAACTGTATGAGAAGAAACTGGTGACTTATCCCAGAACGGACGCCCGGGTGCTGTCATCCGCGGTAGCGAAGGAGATCGCCGGGAATCTGAAGGGCCTTGCGAATTATCCGCCTTTACAGGCGGAAGCGTCGGAAGTTCTGGAAAAGGGCATGTTCCGGGGGATCGAAAAATCGCGTTATACGGATGATAAGAAGATCACCGACCATTATGCCATTATACCCACCGGCCAGGGCCTGAACGCGGTAAAATCTCTGGATCAAGTGAAGCAGCAGGTGTATGAACTGATCGCGCGCCGCTTCCTTGCGGTTTTTTATCCGCCGGCCGTTTATGAAAAATGCGCGGTGGAACTCAAACGCAAAACAGAGCATTTCTTCGCCGCGTTCCGCGTATTGAAGGATGAGGGCTATCTGAAGGTCCTTTCCCCCGGAAACAGCAGTGCAGGAAACCGTACGGGAGGGAATTCCTCTTCTGAAAAAGAAGGAGAAGAAGAGGTGGACATCCATGACGCCGGCCTTCTTGACGCCTTAAAGAAACTGAAAAAGGGAAGTGTTCTTCCCGCGAAGAGTTTTGATCTGAAAGCAGGAGAAACTTCTCCTCCCAAGCGTTATAATTCCGGCAGCCTGATCCTCGCGATGGAAAACGCAGGCCAGCTGATCGAGGACGAGGAACTCCGCGCCCAGATCAAGGGCAGCGGGATCGGCACTTCAGCCACAAGGGCGGAGATCATTAAAAAGCTTCAGAACAATCATTATATTTCGATCAACAGAAAAACACAGATCGTGACTCCGGAGCTTCTGGGAGAACTGATCTATGACGTAGTAGACGCGTCCATGGCGCAGCTTTTGAGTCCGGAACTGACCGCAAGCTGGGAAAAAGGACTTTCCTATGTTTCCGAGGGGAAGATCTCCCAGGAGGAGTATATGGAGAAGCTGACAGGATTTGTCAGCCGCAGGATCCGGACCGTCAAGGGCATCGGGAATCCGGACGCGATCCGGGCAAGGTTCGCGAAGGTGCTGCCTTATTATAAACTGTAAGCACTGCAGGACGCTGCTTTGCGTCAGGAACAGAGCGCGGAATCTTCAGGAGATTTGTTTTGGATATTATTGAAGAGGAGAAACAGTACGGCCATGTCGGCAAGATGCGGCATATCCGGATCTCAAGGAAAGACACACTGGTCAATGATTTCAAGAACAGTACCATCCAGGGACTGGTCTCTTTGCTTTTGTCTCTTGGCGCGTTTCTTCTCATGTTTTTCGGTATTTACAGAAGCTACCGGATGAGCGGCGAGGGCGGCTATGACGTGGGCCTTTTGATGATCGGCGCGCTGCTTGTCGCGGCTTCATCGATCCTTTTCGGTATTCTGGGCATCAGAAACCGGAAAAAGATCCGTCATTATATGGAAAAGCGGGGCATCGTCATCAGTGTCATCGTTTCATTGTGCCTGATCGCTTTATTTATCGCAGGACTCGGGAGGAGCTTATGAGAAGCCGTCTGAATCAGCTTGCCAGGGGGATCGTCGCGTATGAAGCGCCGGAGGTCCTGGTGGTGCCGAAGGAAGTCCGGGAGTCGATCCTTCCCGGAAAGGTTTTCAGCTTTGAGCTGAAAGTCAGTTCTGAAAAGCTGTCTTCTCTTCATCTCTTTTTCTATTCGCTGAATCCCAGAGTGGAGGTGGTGCGCCAGCAGACCTTCGGGAAGGAGATCAGCGTCGGACTGGAGATCAGTACGGTAG
Source organism: uncultured Eubacteriales bacterium (assembly GCA_902803485.1). Lineage (GTDB taxonomy): Bacteria > Bacillota > Clostridia > Lachnospirales > Lachnospiraceae > UBA1267. The sequence goes on from CADCQD010000049.1 coordinate 10,887, forward strand.
GTCTTTCCGTGGGCGATGAACTGAAAGGGCAGATCGACATCGTTTATAACGGAGGGGAACTGGCGGTTCCGTATGAATTCCGGATCGCCATGGCGCTGAACGGCCGGGTCTACGACTTCAGGACCGCGGAGGATTTTGCATCTTACGCGCTGGAGGAACCGGATGACGCCGCCGGCATTTTCGGCAGGCGGGAATTTATCAGCATGCCTTTCCTCAGTGATATCCTTATGCGGAACAGGTATCTGACTTTCCGGAACGCTTCATCGGACGATGCCGGGCTTTCGGCATTTCTTACGGCGCTCGGGAAACCTGTGCCTAAATTCCGCAATCCCCGGGATCTGTATACCGCGGGCCGCCAGACGGCAAAAAGACGGCCGGCGGGAGATGATACCGAAAAGAATACCGCAAAGCTCTTCCGGCTGTTCCTTCTTCACGACCGGATCCGGAGAGGCGGAGCCTTATGCCCGTCCGGTACCGATCTGGACCTGGAGTTCACGAAGCTGGTGGAGGCGGAACCGGAAGATACGATGATGCGCCTGGCCGCCGCGTATTATTTTATGAATTCCGGCAATGAAAAGCGCGCCATCGAGATGCTGATCGTGATCCAGGAGCAGATCAAGAGGGAACGGAATGAAAAGAGAGGAAATTACGTCCTCTTTACGTATCTCACGGGCCTGATCAGGAATGACGAGGAATATATCAAGGCCGCGAAGGAATATGCCCACAGGCTGTATTTTGAAAACGTCGGCGCGCCTTTGTACGCGTATCTGGAGTACCGCCTGAATGTGCTGGATCAGGTGCCGGACAGCGACTGCTACCAGTTCCTTCTGAACCTTTCCAGACGCGGGGTAAAAAGCACGTTTTTCCTTCAGGAGCTGTGCCTTCTGTTCCAGAGAGATACCGGTTTTGTGGGAAAACTGAATGAATTTGAGATCCGCTCGCTGTTATTCGGATTAAGACGCGGCCTGCTGGACCAGCAGATGCTCTTTGACCTTCTGTCCTGCGAGATCACGGACAGGGACCTTGTCGGGCTGTACCTCCTGGTCCTGAAATGCGGATACCACAAATTCGGGAATCCGGAGCTTCTGCAGGCCATCTGTACGATCTTTGTCAATGAAAGCGCCTTCGGCCCCAAATATTTCCCCTGGTACAGAAGAGCTGTCGGGAACGGCATGTTTGTGAAGGGGCTGAATGAATTATATCTTCAGTCGGTCCCGAAGGACTATGACGCGCCGCTTCCGAGGAATATTATCCTGTACTTCGGATACGGCAGGGCGCCGGAGCATATGTCCTATGACACCCTGTTTATGAATGTCATCACATTCTACAGCGGAGACGCGGAGATCCGGAAGCTTTACAGCAGCAGGATCCGGGAGTACGCGCTCCGGAAAATGAAGAATGAGGAATATTCGGAGCCGATGATCCCGATCTTCCGGTCTGTCCTTACCGAAGAAAATCTGGATCAGGATACGGCTGCACCGATGCTGAAGATGCTGTACCTCAGAAGGATCACTACCAGTATCAAAGGCCCGAGAAAACTGATCGTTCATTATCCGCAGCTCCGCCAGGAAGCGGTATATCACATGAAAAACAGGACGATCCTGGTGCCGGTTTTCAGTGACGAAGTGATCTATGCCGTAGAAGATACGGCGGGCTTCAGAATGGCGGATCCGAAGCTTACCTCCGA
>CADCQD010000050.1 GCA_902803485.1 uncultured Eubacteriales bacterium
CAGTATGTTCGTCGTATTTATCGGGATCAGTTCCTGATGAGGGTGTTTTCTGCCTCCCTGCGGGGGAACCGATGCATTCGTTCCTTCTATGATCTTTAAAAGCGCCTGCTGCACGCCTTCGCCGGACACGTCTCTTGTAATGGAGACATTTTCGCCCTTTTTCGAGATCTTATCGATCTCGTCAATGTAGACGATGCCGGTCTGCGCCCGCGCGATGTCATAGTCCGCAGCCTGGATCAGCTTCAGAAGGATCGTCTCCACATCTTCACCCACATAGCCGGCCTCCGTAAGGGAGGTGGCGTCCGCGATGGCAAAGGGGACGTTCAGAATACGCGCCAGGTTCTGGGCAAGATAGGTCTTGCCGGAACCTGTGGGGCCCAAAAACAGCACGTTGCTCTTCTGGATCTCCACTTCGGATTTGGATTTTGACAGGATCCTCTTATAATGATTATACACCGCCACGGAAAGCGCGCGCTTTGCGGCGTCCTGCCCGATCACATATTCATCCAGCTTTTCCTTGATCTCCTTCGGTTTCAGCAGATGGATCTCTTCAGAAAAATCCTCGTCCATCAGCTCCTCTGAGATGATCTCGGCGCAGAGCTCCACACATTCATCGCAGATATAAGTGCCGCGGTATTTTCCGGCGATCAGCTTTCTGACCTGTGTGCTGTTTTTGCCGCAGAACGAGCAGCGGTACTGCTCTTCCGATTTTATTGCCATGGAATATCTCCTCTGGATCAGTGCTTGGTGATGATCTCGTCAATCAGGCCGTAAGCCTTTGCTTCTTCCGCGTCCATCCAGTTATCTCTCTCGGTGTCGCGGTTGATGGTCTCCAGGTCCTGGCCCGTAAATTCGGACAGCATCCGGTTCATGCGCTTCTTGATCTTCAGGATATGCTCCGCAGCGATCTGGATCTCCGTCGCCTGGCCCTGGGCGCCGCCCATGGGCTGATGGATCAGGATCTCGGAATTCGGAAGCGCGTAGCGCTTGCCCTTTGTGCCGCCCGCAAGCAGGAACGCGCCCATGGACGCAGCCATACCCACGCAGATGGTAGAAACGTCGCACTTAATGAACTGCATCGTGTCATAGATCGCCATGCCGGCTGAAATGGAGCCGCCGGGGCTGTTGATGTACAGGCTGATGTCCTTGCCGGGATCTTCAGATTCCAGGAACAGAAGCTGCGCCACTACAAGGCTCGCGGTCACGTCATTGACCTCTTCGCCCAGGAAGACGATGCGTTCCTTCAGCAGTCTGGAATAAATATCAAAAGACCGCTCGCCGCGGTTTGTTTCCTCAATAACAACAGGAACAAGACTCATGATTACCTCCTGATCAAAACTCTGATATAAGACCATACCGGCACTGATGACAATGCCGGTACCGTCCACCTTTATATTCTTGCGTATCCGGAGATCCGGAGCTTCAGGATATTCCTGAAACGGTTACTCCGCGATCAGGTCCAGTGCCTTCTGGATCGCAAGGTCCTTCCGGATATTATCCTTCTCCGCGTCAGTGACATATTCATTCATCTTCTCCGGCTCGATCTGGTAGGACTCCGCCATCCGGCTGATCTCCTTCTCAAGATCTTCATCCGTTACCTCGATGCCTTCTGCCTTTGCGATGGCGTCAAGTACCAGAGAATTCTCAATACGCATCTTTGCCTGGTCCTTCATCTGTTCCGTCATGGACTCCATGGTCTGGCCGGTATACTTCATGTACATATCCATGGAAAGACCCTGCATCTGCAGACGCTGCGCATAGTCGTTGACCATCTGGCGCGCCTGGAAATCGATCATCTTCTCCGGGATCTCGAACTTCGCGTTCTCAACGGCCTTCTTCAGGATCTCGTCACGGCGCTCGTTATCCAGTTCCGCCTGCTTGCGGCTGATGATGTTCTTCTTCAGGTCTTCCTTGTACTCGTCCAGGGTCTCGAAATCAGAAACTTCGCCCGCGAACTCGTCATCCAGTTCCGGAAGCTCCTTGAAGCGGATATTGTTGACCTTGACCTTGAATACCGCAGGTTTCCCCTTCAGATCTTCAGAGTGATACTCTTCCGGGAAGGTGACGTTGACGTCAAATTCATCGCCGATGTTGTGTCCGATGATCTGCTCTTCAAATGTGTCAACGAAGGAATGAGATCCGATGGTCAGTTCATGGTTCTCGCCCTTGCCGCCTTCAAACGCCGTACCATCACAGAAGCCTTCATAATCGATCACTGCAATATCCCCGTCCTGTACCGGCCGGTCATCCACGTCGATCATACGTGAATTCTGCTCGCGGACACGGTTCAGCTCGGTCTCCAGCTCTTCATCCGTAGCTTCCGCAGTCTTCTTCTCAATATCGAAGCCCTTGTACTGTCCCAGCTCCACTTCCGGACGAAGCGTAACTTCCGCGGTAAAAATAAAGGGCTCGCCCTTTCCGATCTGCGTAACGTCAATATCCGGCTGCGCGACGATGTCCAGGTCCTTGCAGGCCTCGTCTTCCAATGCCTTTTCATAGGCGTCCGGGATCAGATCATTCGCTGCGTCTTCATAAAACACGCCGGCGCCGTACATCTTTTCTACCATGGATCTGGGTGCCTTGCCCTTACGGAAACCGGGGATCATGATCTGCTTCTTATTCTTCAGATACGCTCTGTTCAGCGCGTTTTCAAACTCTTCTGCACTGCATTCAATGGTCAGCTTCGCAAGATTGCCTTCCAGCTTTTCGACTTTAACGCTCATTTCATTCCTCCATAACATGCGATTAGTCACAATCTTAAGTATTATATCACGATTCTTTCCGAAATGCCACCCTTTTTTATGAATTCCAGTGCTTCAATTCATACTCCAGCGCAGGCAGCAGTTCCGCTTCCGGAAGTTTCCTGAGGATCTCTCCTTTTTTGATCAGCAGTCCTTCGCCGATGCCGCCGGCGATGCCGATATCCGCGTCTCTTGCCTCGCCCGGGCCATTGACTGCGCAGCCCATTACCGCTACTTTGATGCAGAGGTCATCATATTTCTGAACCATCGCCTCCACCTGGTTCGCGAGGCCGATCAGATCGATCCTGGTCCTGCCGCAGGTGGGACAGGAAACCACTTCTATACCCCCTTTTCTGAGGCCCAGGGTCCTCAGGATCAGTTTCGCGGAGCGGACCTCTTCCAGAGGGTCGCCGGTCAGAGACACCCGCACCGTGTCTCCGATCCCCTGCCCCAGGATCTGTCCGAGTCCCAGCGCGGAGCGGATATTTCCGGCATACAGCGTGCCGGCTTCCGTAATGCCCACATGAAGGGGATAAGGACACCGGGGCGCCAGGATCTCATGCGCGCGTACACACATCATGACGTCTGTGCACTTGATGCTGACTACAATATCCGTAAAGTCCATCTCCTCCAGGATCCGCACCTTATCCAGCGCGGATTCCACCAGGCCTTCCGCCGTCACACCGCCGTACTTCGCTACGATCTCCCGTTCCAGCGATCCGGAATTCACGCCGACACGGATCGGGACGCCCCGGCTGCGGCACGCGTCCACCACAGCTTTGATATTCTCCCGGGAGCCGATGTTCCCCGGATTGATCCGGATCTTATCCGCTCCGTTTTCTACCGAAAGGACCGCCATCCGCCAGTCAAAATGGATATCCGCCACCAGCGGGATGTGGATCCTCTTTTTGATCTCCCGGATCGCCTTTGACGCTTCTTCCGTAGGTGCCGTGCACCGGATGATCTCGCACCCCGCCTCCTCAAGCCTGAGGATCTGCCGTACTGTCGCCTCCACGTCCTCCGTCCTGGTATTGGTCATCGACTGGATCAGGATGGGATTGCCGTGTCCGATCACGCGGCTTCCGATCCGGATCTCTTTGGTCATATCTCTGTACATATCTTATATCCTCATACCGGGAAGAAAACTTTCCGGATATCATTAAACAGCACGACGACCATCAGTATCGCAAGGAAAATAAAGCCGACCACGGTCACGATGCCTTCCATCTTCTTTTCCACCGGCTTTCCGCGCACCGCTTCCAGAAGAAGGAATACCAGCCGGCCGCCGTCCACTGCCGGAATGGGCAGCAGGTTCATGATCCCAAGGTTCGCGGAGATCAGGACCGTAAAGCTGAGAAGATTAATGATGACCCAGTAGGCGGTCGTCCAGAAACTTTCATTCTTCGTATCATCCGTGACCTCCGTCACGATGTCATCCACGATGCCCGCCATGCCTACAGGCCCGGACAGGTCATTCAGACCGGCCTTTCCGGTGAACAGCATGCCGAGGCTCTTGAAGACCACCCCGGTATCATATGTGAACTCATAAAAGCCGTATTTCAGGATCTCCAGTGCATTCAGATCTGTCCTCCGCCCCGCGCTGCTGATCCCGATGTAATATCGGCCGGCCTCCTTGTCAAATACCGGGACGATGGTGGTCTCATGAAGTTCCCCGTTTCTTTTATAAGTGACCTCAAGAGGCTCGCCCTCATGAAGCGCGATGTATAAAGAAACGTCCGAGAAAATGTGCATGCTTTTCCCGTCCAGCTTCACGATCTCGTCACCGGTCATAAGTCCCGCCTCATCCGCGGGATAACCCGGCGTCACGCCGCTGATCCCGGTGGTGGAAGCGCCGATCAGCGCGGTCAGAACGACGGCAAGAACAAGAGCAAGCAGGAAATTAAAGGCCGGGCCCGCGACGATGACCGCGATCCTGACCCAGACGGGTTTCTTTGAAAAGGCGCGGTCTTCATCGATATCCGGATTCTCCGCGTCCGCGTCAGGATCCGGAAAATACTGGTCTTCACCCAGCATCATGCAGTAGCCGCCGAAGGGGATCCATTTGACGGCGTAGCGTGTCCCGTTCCGCACCCAGGAAAAGATGGAGGGACCCACGCCGATGGCAAATTCCACTACGCCTACGCCGTTCTTCTTTGCCAGAATATAATGGCCGAATTCGTGAATAAAGATCACCAGGCCGAGGATCACGATCAATGCGATGATACTTACTGCTGTAGACACTTTAATACCTCATAAGTTTCTTGTTCTGCTTCCAGAATGTCCGTAAGCGAAGGATCTTCCCTGAAGGGCACCTGTGAAAGCGCCTTCCGGATCATTTCCGGGATATTCAGGAATCCGGCGCGGCCCTGAAGGAACTCCTTGACCGCGAATTCATTGGCCGCATTGAAGACCACAGGAGCGTTTCCTCCTTTGAGCCCGGCCTCCATGCCCAGCTTCAGTCCTTCGAATTTCTCCGGATCCGGAGCTTCAAATGTGATCTCCCGCAGGGAGAAGAAATCCAGCCGCTCTCCGGCAAGGTACCGGCGCTGCGGATAATATAACGCGTACTGGATGGGAAGATGCATGTCCGGCGTGCCAAGCTGCGCCTTCACCGCCCCGTCCTCAAATTCCACCATTGAATGGATCACGGATCTTGGCTGCACCACGACCTGGATATTACGGATCGGGACGTCAAACAGCCAGCGGGCTTCCATGACCTCCAGGGCTTTGTTCACCATGGACGCGGAATCGATCGTGATCTTCGCCCCCATGGACCAGTTCGGATGCTTCAGCGCGTCCGCTACTGTCACGTACTGAAGTTCTTCACGGGTCTTCGTCCGGAAAGGACCTCCGGAAGCCGTCAGAAGGATCTTCGAGATCCGGTTTTCCTCTTCGCCCTTCAGGCACTGGAAGATCGCGGAATGCTCCGAATCCACGGGAAGGATCCGTACGCCGTATTCCCGGAGCATGGGCATGATCAGATGTCCCGCGCAGACCAGGGTCTCCTTATTCGCGAGGGCAATGTCCTTTCCCGCCCGTATGGCTTCGATCACGGGGCGGATACCGATCATACCGACCACCGCGCCGACGACGGTCTCAGCGTCCGTTCCGGCAGCCGCCTCGATCAGGCCGTCCATTCCGGACACCACCCGTACCGGAAGGTCTCCGAGCCTTACCTTAAGGTCCCGCGCCGCCTGTTCATCATATACACAGACAAACTCCGGCCGGAATTCCCGGACCTGCTGTTCCAGAAGCCGGATACTGCGGTTTGCCGCAAGAGCGGTGATCTTAAGATCGCCGTTCACCCGCGCGATATCCAGCGTTTGTTTCCCTATGGACCCTGTAGAGCCCAGAATCGATATTTTTTTCAATTCCGTCACCTGATGAAAATACCCGCGGCGATAAAGATCATCGGCGCGACTGTAATAATACTGTCAAAACGGTCCAGGATCCCGCCATGTCCCGGAATCAGCTGAGAGTAATCCTTGATGCCCTTGGAACGTTTAAACGCGGAAGCCAGAAGATCTCCGATCATGGAAACGAACGCCGCAAAAAGCGCGATTACGCCGAATGCCGGGACCGGTTCCGGGAATGCCGTAAGCCGGGATCCGAAAAGAAGCCCGTACAGCGCGCCGAACAGCGCGGAAAACACCACACCGCCCACTGCGCCTTCCACGGATTTCTTCGGGCTCAGGACCGGCGCCATCTTATGCTTTCCGAAGAGCACGCCGGTAAAATACGCGAAAGTATCGCAGATCCAGGATCCGATAAAGATCAGGATCACCAGATACCGTCCGTCCTCCATGACACGGACACGGTACATAAAGGAAAGCATGACCGGGACATAAAAGAAGCCGAAAAAAGCGGCAAGCACCTCCTCTGCCTCTGTTTTCCCGTAGCGGAGCACATAAATTCCCGCAAGTACCAGGAAAAACAGGAGGAAAAGATGCATATAGAGATCATACCGGTGGAGCGCCGTAAGCAGGAAAAACACGGCGCAGGCCGCGAACCCCGCGAAGCCCGGCGCTTTTCTTTCAATGCCGTACAGCCTGTAGAATTCAAAGAGCCCCAGACACGAAACGACTGCCGTACCCGCGAACCAGGTCCACTCTCCCAGAAGATACAGGGCAACGATCAGTACCGCCAGGCCGGCGCCTGAAAGGACCCGGGTCAGCATATTGCCTTTATCGATCTTTTTTACCGCTGCCATATCACGTACCCGCCTCCTGATCCTTTCTGCCTCCGAACCTGCGGTCCCGCCGGCTGTAAGCCTCGATCGCCTTCACCAGTTCCGCTTTATTGAAATCCGGCCAGAGGGTGTCCGTTACATAGATCTCCGTATAAGCCAGCTGCCAGAGAAGATAATTGGAAAGCCTGAGTTCTCCGGAAGTGCGGATCAGAAGATCCGGATCCGGAAGCCCCGCGGTATCCAGGTGGTCCGAGATCATCTGCTCCGTGATATCCTTAGCGTCCGCATTCCCGTCCCGCACTTCTTCCGCGATCTTCCTTACGACCCGGGTGATCTCATCTCTCCCGCCGTAATTCAGCGCAGTTACGAAGGTCATGGCCGTATTGTCTTTTGTGGCCTCCTCAATATCTTCAAAGATCCGGATCAGGTCGGAAGGGAAACGACTGCGCTCTCCGATGACGCGCACGCGGACGTTTTTTTCCATGGCGACGCGCATCAGTTTTTTTCCGTAGATCTTGAAGAGCGTCAGCAGCGCGCCTACCTCCGAATCCTCACGCTTCCAGTTTTCCGTAGAAAAACCGTACGCGATCAGTACCTTGATGCCCAGGTCCGCAGCGTCATATACGGTCTGCTCCAGTGTTTTGCAGCCCTCCGCGTGGCCCATGCTCCGCGGAAGCCCCCGCTTTTTCGCCCAGCGGCCGTTCCCGTCCAGGATCACAGCCACGCATTCCGGGATCTTCAGTTGCTCCATATCCGCCATAGTCTTCCCCTGTTCCTGCCGTTCGCCAAACCTGCATTACCGCTCAGCATACGGGGCGGCATTTGAGCCGCCCCGTACGATGAGTATTAAACCGTAGTGATTTCCTTCGCCTTTTTATCTGTGGCGTTATCGATATTCTTAATATAGGAATCCGTCAGCTTCTGCGCTCTTTCCTCGCCGTCCTTCAGATCATCCTCGGTGATCTCAGATGACTTGCTCATCTTTTTCAGCTGCTCCATTGCGTCTCTTCTGATGTTCCGGATCGCGACCTTGCTGGCTTCCGCCTTTTTCTTAATATCCTTCACCAGCTCCTGGCGGCGTTCACCGGTAAGCTCCGGGAAGATCAGGCGGATCATGTTTCCGTCATTCGACGGTGTAATGCCGATATCCGATGCCATGATCGCTTTTTCAATATCCTTGATCAGCTTCTTGTCCCAGGGCTGGATCAGGATCACGCGGGCTTCCGGAACGGAAATATTCGCTACCTGCTGCAGAGGAGTCATCGCTCCGTAATAACTGACCGAAATCTTGTTCAGAAGATTCGGGTTTGCGCGCCCGGCCCGGATCATCAGGAAATCATTCTCCAGCGCCTGGACGGTCTTCTGCATTTTTTCCTCGGTTACTGCCAATACTGTCTCCATAAATACCTACCCTCCTAAAACTTATTCACCAATGACATGTGTACCGTCGATATTTCCTGAAATCGCTTTAGCGATGCTGTTTTCCTGCCTGAGGTCAAAGACCAGGAACGAGAGCCGGTTATCCTCCGCCATCACGGAGGCCGTATGGTCGATCACGTCCAGCTTCTTCTCCACCAGTTCGCGGATCGAAACAACGTCATAGCGCTTCGCGTCCGGATTCGCTGCCGGATCGGAATCGTAAACGCCGTCCACATTCTTCGCGAGCAGGACCTCGTCCGCTTCCATTTCCACCGCGCGGAGCACGATGCCTGTATCTGTGGAAAAATACGGATGTCCCGTGCCGCCGGCAAAGAACAGGACTTTTCCTTCCGAGAACGCGCGGTTCGCGTCATCCTTACTGAACAGCCGGGTCATGGTTCCGACCTGGAACGGCGTGAAGATCTCCGTTAAAAGCCCTTCCGAACGGAATACTTCGGATACATAAATACAGTTCATGACCGTGGCGAGCATGCCGATCTGGTCAGATTTCGTACGGTCGATCTCCGTCCCCGTACGTCCGCGCCAGATATTCCCTCCGCCGATGATGATGCCGATCTCCGCGCCTTCCACATGTGCTTCCCGCACCTGGCGCGCGATATCTTTCACAACGGAAAGATCATATCCGCCCTTCTCTTTATCCGCGAGCGCCTCTCCGCTGAGCTTTAAAAATACCCGTCTGTGCTTTTCCATAAAACCGCCTTTCCGGATCACCGTTTAAATCTATTATACCGCACCCGCATTCGGAACGCTTCGCATGGGTGCCGGACCATAGCAAATTATACACGATTTCAATTTTCGCGTCAATAAAAAGCCCTGTCTGAGAAGTATTTCATATCTGAACTTTCTGTGTCCTTCCGGGGCTTGCGGAATCCTGAAGAATGTGTTATTATTTTTCAGTCATAATTTTTGTAATATTTTGAAAAGAGGTGTTTTTCATGTCAGGACATTCCAAATTCGCGAATATCAAACATAAAAAAGAGAAGAACGATGCCGCAAAAGGCAAGATCTTTACGATCATCGGCCGTGAGATCGCGGTTGCGGTAAAGGAAGGCGGAGCAGACCCGGCCAACAACTATAAGCTTGCCACCGTGATCGCGAAGGCAAAGGCAAACAATATGCCGAATGACACCATTGACCGCAGCATCAAAAAGGCCGCGGGCGACGGCAATACGGCAAACTATGAAAGCATTTCCTATGAAGGCTACGGTCCTTCCGGCACCGCGATCATCGTTGAGACCCTGACGGACAACCGGAACCGTACCGCGGCGAACGTCCGCGCCGCTTTCTCCAAAGGAAACGGTAACGTGGGAACTACCGGCTGCGTCTCCTTCATGTTTGATAAAAAAGGCCAGATCATCATCGATAAAGAAGAATGCGACCTGGATCCTGATGATCTGATGATGATGGCTCTGGACGCAGGCGCGGATGATTTCAGTGAAGAGGAAGATTCCTATGAGATCACCACGGCTCCGGATGATTTCCCCGCGGTCTATGACGCGCTTCAGAAGGAAGGCATTGAAATGGCTTCCGCGGAAGTGACCATGATCCCGCAGACCTACGTCACGCTGACAAGCGAATCTGATATCAAGGCCATGAACCGCATCCTGGACCTTCTGGATGATGACGACGACGTTCAGAACGTCTATCATAACTGGGACGAATAAACGGAAATAAAAAACGCGCGCGGGCTGAATTTCAGCCCGCGCGCGTTTTTTATTTCCGCATCAGCGTTTTCTTCTCCTTCTCCTCATCATCCTCCGCCGGTGGTTCACGATCGCGAGGATCAGCACCGCAAGGATCAGCGCGCCAAGAAGCGCTCCCACGATGATCAGGACGATCTTCCACGTGCTCTTTTTGAGTTCCGCTTCATTCTTGTCCAGTGCCGTGGTCGCGCTGCTTACGTCCGCGGCTTCCGCGCTTTCCGACGCGGAATTTTCTGATACGGAAACTCCGATATCCGATGAGGGTTCCGTCTCCGGTTCCGGTTCAGTCTCGGGCTCTGTTCCGGTATACGGCTCCGTGACAGGGACCGCTTCCGGACGGTCTGAAGCAAGGAACGCGGAATTGATGTATCCGTACCTGCCGCCCACGATCACCCGGCTCCAGTCCTCATAGATCCCGTTCCGGTGCACCTGCTGCCCCTGGAGAAGCGTAGTATAGACACCGCCCTCCGTTGAAGGCGAATACCGGATGCGCACCCCGTCCGTAGCAGTCACATTATCATTTACAGGCAGCCACTCCACCGGACGGATCCGGTCGGCGTGAAGATCATACGCGAAGGAAAACACCACCTGCGTATCCTGATAATAATTCTCGATATTGTCGCCCATGACCGCGGCGATGGCGTACATGTCCTCGCGCTGTACGGCAGTTACCAGGACACGTCCGGCCTGAGGCGTGCTTCCGGTCTTTCCTGCCAGCACCCCTTCCTCCGGGAAGTCGCCGGTGATCATCTTATGGGAATTCACGATGCTCCGCGCCCCGCACATATTCGTAGGCTGCATGGTATATGCCGCGGTACCGGCGATCGCGCGGAAGGTCTCGTTCTTCATGGCTTCCCGCATAATGAGCGCCAGATCATAGGCCGTGGTGTAATGCTCATCATGATGGATCCCGTAGGCATTCATAAAGTGGGAATTCACAGCGCCGATGCTCCGCGCTTTTTCATTCATCATTTCCGCGAAAGCCGCTTCCGAGCCCGCCACATATTCGCCGAGCATCGCGCCGCATTCATTGGCGGATTTCAGCATCAGGCCGTAAAGCGCTTCCTTTACGGACATGGTCTCTCCCGCGCAGGCCTTCGGCTCCAGGGTGGAGCTGGAAGGATCAATATTGACCGCGGTCTGCGTAAATGTCATGGGGGAATTCAGATCCGGCACGTTCTCCAGGACCAGCAGCGTCGTCAGGATCTTCGTCGTGCTGGCCGGATACATCCGCCGGTCCTTATTCTTTGACAGGAGGACTTCTCCGGTATCGCCGTTGATCACGCAGTACGTTTCGCCCATGATATCCGGGCCGTAATTATCTTCCTGATCCGGCACCGCCGCCTGTGTTTCATATTCCAGTCCCGGGCCTTCCGCCCGTACCTGAAGTCTCGATGCGCCTGTATTTAGCAGCAGAAGGATCAGAAGTCCGGCTGCCGCCATGTTCCATACTGTTTTATTCACAGCTCTCCTCACAATAACAACCCGAATAATAAGATCACCACAAGACCGAGAATGATCCTGTACACACCAAAGGGACTGAAGTCATGACGCTTGATATACGCGATCAGGAAGCGGATCACGAAAACGGATACCGCGTAGGCCGTGATCATCGCTACCGCGAGCACGGCGATCTGCAGTCCTGAAACCGGCATCTTCTTGATCAGCAGATACTTGAACAGTTTCAGGGCGCTGGCGCCGAACATCACAGGGATCGCGAGATAGAAAGTAAACTCTGTCGCGATGTACCGGCTGCATCCCAGAAGCAGCGCGCCGATGATGGTAACGCCGGAGCGGGACGTTCCGGGGATCAGCGAAAGGACCTGGAACAGGCCGATATAAAGCGCCGTCTTGTACGTCAGCTGGGAAAAACGCGTGATCCCGACTTTTCTGTCAGAAAACCGTTTCTCCAGAACGATAAATACGATGCCGTACAAGATCAGAGTAATGGCGACCGTGACCCAGTTGAACAGATATTTGTCCATCAGGTCATCCAGGAAGAACCCTGCCGCCGCCGCGGGGAGCACGCCGATGATGATCTTCAGCCAGAGATCCCAGGTGTTTTTCTTCTGTGTTTCTGTTTTATAAGAAGAAATCGGATTCAGCTTGTGGAAAAACACGGAGACCACCGCCAGGATCGCGCCCAGCTGGATGATCACGTCAAACATGGACGTAAATGCTTCCGTAAATACGGAAGGATCTCCGGGCCACAGACGGTTCAGAAGGATCAGATGCCCGGTACTGGAAACCGGGAGCCATTCCGTGACCCCCTCGATAATGCCGAGTACGATGACCCGGAGCCAGTCAAGAAAACCCATAACGATACCTCAAATACAATATTCAGCGGATCTGCCAGTCCACCGGCGGAACACCGTGCCGGACCAGATAATCGTTCGCTCTGGAAAACGGCCGGCTTCCGAAAAATCCGCGGTACGCGGACAGCGGGCTCGGATGCGGAGATTCAATGATCAGGCGCTCCGGCTGGCGGATCAGTACTTTTTTCGCCTGCGCCGGCCGTCCCCAGAGGATGAAGACCATCGGCCGCTCCTCCTGATCCAGTACGCGGATCGCCGCGTCCGTGAATTCCTCCCAGCCGATCCCTTTGTGGGAAAAGGCCTGATGGGCGCGGACGGTAAGAAGTGTATTCAGAAGCAGCACCCCCTGCTCCGCCCAGGAACGCAGGCTTCCGTGCTGCGGGATCTCATATCCGAGATCATCATGCAGCTCCTGATAGATATTCACCAGGGACGGCGGGATCTCAATGCCCTTTTTCACAGAAAAGGACAATCCTTCCGCCTGTCCGGGCTCATGATACGGATCCTGTCCGAGGATCACGACCTTGACGTCATGAAGGGGCGTCAGATGAAAGGCCGTAAAGATCTCCTGCGCGGGCGGATACACCACGTGCGTCCGGTATTCTTCCCGGATCTTCTGATACAGGTCCCTGTAATACGGTTTGCTGAATTCAGGCTTCAGCGCTGTTTCCCAATCACCCGTGATCGCTGCCATTCTGCTCTGCTTTCCTCATTTCGAACCAGAACACTACGCCGTCCGGCTCGTTGTAAACGCCGCATTCCTGTTTGTGGGCGTCCATGATCGCCTTGACAATGGAAAGACCGATGCCGGAGCCTCCGTAAGCCCGGGTCCTGGCTTTATCCACTTTATAAAACTTGATCCAGATCTTATCCAGATCCTCCTCCGGGATGTTCGCGCCGGTATTTTTCACGCTGATCCGGACGAGCGGTCCCAGATCCGAACAGAAGATCCGGATCCGGTTCGGTTCCGCAAGATGGTTGAAGGCATTCGAATAGTAATTATTCAGGACCTCCTCGATCCGGAACTCATCTCCGGAGACCATCAGGCTTTCCGGGCCCTCCACGGTGACTTCCGCGTGCCGCTCCTCCCTGAGCCTCGCGGAAGCGGAAACGATCCCGCGGATCATATCCATGATATCAAAATCAGAGATATCCATGGTCTCATTTCCGAATTCCAGCTGGTTCAGCGTGGTCAGCTTCTTTACCATCCGGTTCATCTTATCGGATTCGTCAATAATGACGTCAATGTAGTAGTCCATGCTGTCCGGGTCGTCCCTGAGCTCCCTGAGCCCTTCCGCGTAGCCCTGGATCAGCGCAATGGGCGTTTTCAGTTCGTGGGAGACGTTGGAGATGAAATCCTTCCGCATTTCATCCACCTGCTCCTTCTCTCTGATATCCTTCTGCAGCGTCTCATTCGCCAGCTTCAGCTGAAGGAAGGTACGCTCCAGCTGCGAACTCATCTCGTTCATATTATTACCGAGAACGCCCAGCTCATCCTTCTGCTTCCCCGTATACCGCGCGGAAAAATCCATGTGGCTCATCCGCTTGGAAATGTCCGACAGCTGGTAAATGGGCTTCGTCATATTGACCGTGATCACGCTGATGGCGATCATTCCCACCGCGAGGATCGCAAGGCTGGCCATGATAAAGTACTGGTTGGATACCACGGAGCCCGCGATGATCTTTTCCAGCGGCATGGACAGGATGAAGCTTCTCCTCTGCCCGCTGGGATCCATCATGTAACCGTAGCACTCCAGATACCGGTCGCCGCTTTCCGGGACCTCGACCCTCTGCAGCGTATAATCCGCGGTCTTCTCCAGGATCCTCACATTCTCCGTGCTGCCAAGGATGAGGTTCGCCTGAAGGCGCTCCATCAGAAAGTCCTGGTCATGGAGAGACATGTACTCCCGGGTAGGCATCACGAATTCCCAGTCCGAATAGCCCTGAAGCGCGAAGCTGATATTCTGCCCGGTCTTCGCGGATATGATCACTTCCGCGATCTGCCGGTTCGTAGTGTTCTCATCTTTCACCAGCTCCGCCAGGGTCTGGTAGGTATCCATCAGTTCCCGCTGGTTGCGCCGGATATAATACATGTTCCAGAATACGCTGTTGATCACGATGAAAGCAATGACGATCAGCGTTACGACGGCGAAAAAGATCATCAGGATCTTTTCCCGCATCGAAAGGTGTCTTTCCAACTTACGTCACCTCGAATTTATAGCCGATGCCCCAGACGGTGCGGATATAATCCTCCCGGGCCCCCAGCTTGCTTCTCAGCTTCTTCACATGCGTATCAATGGTCCGGGCATCGCCGAAATAATCATAATTCCAGACATTGTTCAGGATCTTTTCCCTGGAAAGCGCGATGCCCTGGTTTTCCACAAAATAATTCAAAAGCTCGAACTCCTTGAAGCTCAGGTCCACCGGTTCCCCGTCCACCTTGACCACATGCGCCTTCCGGTCGATCTCGATCCCGCCGGCAGTGATCACGTCCGAATTCACCAGATGATACCTGCGGAGGACGTTTTCCACCCGGGCTACAAGGATCTTCGGAGAAAAGGGTTTGGTAATATATTCATCCACGCCCAGCTTAAAGCCCTGCAGCTCATCCTGCTCTTCGCTCTTCGCGGTCAGCATAATGACCGGCACTTCCGAATACTGCCGGATCTCCTTCAGCACCTGGAAACCGTCCATTTTCGGCATCATTACGTCCAGGATCACCAGCGCGATGTCTTTATTTTCAAAAAAGATCTGGAGCGCTTCCTCTCCGTCTCCCGCCTGAAGTACCTGGTACCCCTGGCGCGTCAGGAAATCCTTCAGCAGCTTCCGCATCCGTTCCTCGTCATCCACTACAAGGATCCTGATATCATCCATAGCAATCCTCCTTTTACGGTATGATCTGTTTATTTATTCTTCGCGAACTGCGCGCGCTTCCTCATGACCGGATCCAGGATCTTTTTCCGGATCCTCAGGTTTTTGGGAGTGACCTCCAGAAGTTCGTCCGTATCAATAAAGTCCATGCACTGCTCCAGGCTCATCTGCTTCGGCGTGACCAGCCGGAGCGCGTCGTCGGAGCCGGAGGACCGGGTATTCGTCAGCTTCTTGGTCTTGCAGACGTTGACCTCCACGTCCTCGGAGCGGCCGGTCTGCCCGATCACCATGCCCGCGTAGACCTTTTCGTTCGGCCCGATGAACAGGGTCCCCCGTTCCTGGGCGTTAAAGAGACCGTATGTAATACTTTCTCCCGTTTCAAAAGAAATGATGGATCCCAGGCGGCGGTAGGCGATGTCTCCCCGCCACAGGTCGTAGCCGTCAAAGATCGTATTCATGATCCCGTTGCCCTTGGTGTCCGTAAGGAAATCTCCCCGGTATCCGATCAGTCCCCGGGACGGGATCTGGAACTCCAGCCGGGTATAGCCGCCCTGTCCGGCGCCCATGCCCAGAAGTTCGCCCTTCCTCTGGGCAAGTTTCTGGATGACCGCGCCTGAAAACTCTTCCGGCACGTCAATATATACCTGTTCCATCGGCTCCAGGATCTGGCCGCGCTCATTCTTCTTCGTAATGACCTCCGCCTTGCTGACGGCGAATTCATAACCTTCCCGGCGCATGTTCTCGATCAGGACGGATAAATGCAGCTCGCCCCGGCCGGAGACCTTAAAGCAGTCCGTGTCGTCCGTTTCTTCCACTCTCAGCGAAACGTCCGTATTCAGCTCCCGGAACAGCCGGTCCCGGATATGGCGGCTGGTAACGTACTTACCTTCCTGTCCCGCGAAAGGAGAATCATTGACCATGAAATCCATGGAGATGGTCGGCTCGGAGATCTTCTGGAAGGGGATCGGCTCCGGATTCTCCATCGTGCAGACCGTATCGCCGATCTGGACGTTCTCGATCCCGGAAATGGCGACGATATCGCCGAAGGAGGCTTCCTTTACGTCGATCCGCTGCAGTCCGTCAAAAATGTACAGCCTGCTGATCCGGATCCGGTCGCGCTTCGTAAGGTCATGGGCATTCGTCAGGATGCAGTCCTGATTCACAGAGATCTTTCCGTCGTCGATCTTGCCGATGCCGATCCTTCCCACATATTCGTTATAATCGATGGTGGAGATCAGCACACGCAGCGGATCCTCAGGCTTTCCTTCCGGCGCGGGTACCGTTGAAAGGATCGTTTCAAACAGCGGGATCATGTTTTCTCTGGGATCCGAAAGATCCCGGACGGCAAATCCGCCCTTCGCGGAAGCGAAAATGAACGGGCAGTCCAGCTGCTTTTCATTCGCGTCCAGGTCCATCAGAAGCTCCAGCACTTCATCGATCACTTCTTCCGGCCTTGCTTCCGGGCGGTCGATCTTATTGATGCACACGATGACGGAAAGATCCAGTTCCAGGGCTTTTTTCAGCACGAACCGGGTCTGGGGCATGGGACCCTCGAAGGCGTCCACCACAAGGACGACGCCGTCCACCATTTGCAGGACACGCTCCACCTCG
>CADCQD010000051.1 GCA_902803485.1 uncultured Eubacteriales bacterium
CATCTATATGGGCAGCAAGGTCCATTCCTATATCGACGCCCTGGCGGAGCTTGGCTATAAGCCCGAACAGGTCACCAGTATCCTGATCACTCATAAACACGCGGATCATACCGGCGAACTCCGCGCTTTCCCGAACGCGAAGATCTATGCCTCCCGTGAGGAATGCAAAGCCGATGAACTCCGGTATCCCAATGTGATTCCTGTAGATTTCACAGATGGTCCCTACGCTAATTTTGAGAAGAGCCAGAAGATCACGGAGGGTGTGTATTACATCGAGGCAAAGGGCCATACTACCGGCAACAGCATCGTGATCGCGGAAGACGGCGGCCTGTATTATATGATCCATGGCGACGTGACGTATACGGATGAGGCGCTGTACGCCAATAAGCTCTCCATTGTATTCGAAGACGTTGCCGCGGCCAGGAAGACACTGGACGCCGTCAGAGAATTCATTGCGGCTCATCCTACCGTTTATCTTTCCACGCACACGCCTCTTGGTTATGAAAATCTGGAAGCAAGGGCGGTGGTCGATCTGAACGATCCTCCAAAAAGCAAGCCGGTGGGCGACGTGATGGTCAAACAGGCCAGCGGAAAATATGTCTGCTCTATCTGCGGATATGTGTATGATCCTGCCGAGCATGACGGAGTTTTGTTTGAGGATCTGCCGGATGACTGGAAATGCCCGCGCTGCAGACAGGGCAAGGACAAATTCAACCAGGCATAAGGGTGTAATTTCAATTTTATTTCAATAAACCTCCCGTACAATGATCTCATCAAACGTAAGGGAGGTTTGTTGACTTCCTGTCCATTCCATTGAAAGGCGGTACTGACATGCGGGTCCTTCTGGCAGAAGATGAAAAAAGAATGGCTGCCGCTCTGGCGGCTCTGTTGAAGCAGGAGAAATATGACGTGGATCATATGGCGGATGGCGCGTCCGCGCTTGCGGCGCTGGAAAGCGGCGTATATGATATTGCGGTCTTGGATGTAATGATGCCTGAAATGAACGGCTTTGAGGTCGCAAGACGCGCCAGAAGCAGCGGGATCCGGACCCCGATCCTGATGCTGACGGCGAAAAGCCAGACCGATGATAAAGTGGAAGGCCTGGACAGCGGCGCGGATGACTATCTCACCAAGCCGTTTCAGACGAAGGAGCTTCTGGCAAGGCTGCGCGCCCTGGGACGGCGCAGTGCCAGCTTCCAGGACGGAAGCCTGCGTTATGGTGATCTGGCTCTGGATACTGCAGCCGCGGCGCTTACTTGCGAGACGACCGGGCAAAGCGTCCGGCTGGGGGAAAAAGAGCTGCGGATCCTGGAATATATGTTCAGCAGCCATGGGCAGATCATGACCAGGGAACAGCTTGCCGTAAAGATCTGGGGCTTTGATAATGAAGCGGAGTACAATAATGTAGAGGTATATATGTCCTTTACAAGGAAGAAGCTGGCATTTGTAGGCTCAAAGGTCGAGATCAAGGCTGTGCGCGGCCTGGGATATGAATTGAGGAAAAAAGATGTTTAACCGGTCCAGAAAAAAGATCATCGTGTCGATCATGGGGTCTCTGATCCTTTTGTTCACTGTTACGCTTTCTGTGATCATGCTGGCAAGCTACCGGGAGATCCGGACGCAGAATTCCGAGATGCTGAAACACTATGCGGAGAATTATGCCTTCGGCCAGCAGGGGAGGGAGAACCGGCCCGCGCCTGAACAGGGCGGGCAGCTCCAGCCGGACCAGAGGCCGGATCAGGGCAGGAACCCGGTCAGCGAACGGCCGGGCTATCAGCTTTCCACCTTCTATTCCGTGGCTTTATCGGAAGATGGAACCCTTCTTCATGTGGACAACGGCGGAAAAGCGGTATATGAGGAAAGCACGCTGGAAGAGCTCGCGAAAAAGATCCTGTCCGGAAGCAGGACCTCCGGAAGGACCGGGGATCTTTCCTACATCGTAAGCGAAAGGGAGGGCTATACGCTGGTCGCCTTTATGGATAATACCGTTTCAGAAGGCGGGCTGAAAACGCTGCTCCATAATGTGCTGATCATCGGAGGCATTGCGATCGTCCTGCTGTTTTTTATCTCGCTCTGGCTTTCCGGGCGGATCATCCGGCCGCTGGAAGAGAACGACCGGAAACAGAAGCAGTTTATTTCTGACGCCAGCCATGAACTGAAAACACCGGTGGCCGTCATCGGGACCAATGCCGAGATGCTGATGAGAGATCTTGGAGAAAACGAATGGTTATCCAACATTCAGTATGAAAATGAGCGCATGGGAGACCTCGTAAAGCAGCTTCTGGATCTTTCACGGGCAGAGAATACAGAGACGGTCATGGAGCAGACCGATCTTTCCCGCATCGTCACCGGAGAGGTCCTTGCCTTTGAAAGTCTCGCGTTCGATCAGGGGAAAACGATACTCAGCGATATTGAGGACGGGATCCGCGTCGTTGGGAATCAGGCGCAGCTCGCGCAGCTCACATCCATATTGATCGACAATGCGCTCAGGCATTCCACGGGAAGCGGGATCGAGCTGACACTCAAACATCAGGGGCATACAGCGGTACTCAGTACAGTCAATGACGGAGACGAGATCGCTCCTGAAAAGCTGGAACATCTTTTTGACCGTTTCTACCGCGCCGATGAAGCCCGCAGCAGTGAAGGGCATCATTACGGCCTGGGACTTTCCATTGCGAAAGCGGTAGCGGAAAAGCACGGCGGAAGCATTACGGCAGCCTGCCGGGACGGCAGGGTCAGGTTCACGGTATCCATTCCTGCAAGATCGTAAAATAATATTGATCCGATAAAAAAGGCCTTCCTTACAATGAACGTGTCATATGTAAGGAAGGCCTTTTGGATTATTCAAACGTCTTTACGGCAGTCTTAAGCTGTTCGATGATCTGGATATGCTGGGGGCATGCGGCTTCGCACTGCCCGCACTGGATGCAGTCCGAAGCTTTGCCTCCGTTACTTGTATTCCACCCGTAGCTGCTTTTCGCGGCTTCCATATGGTTGAAGATATAGATCTTGTTCATGGCTTCAAAGATCCCCGGGATGTTGATCTGCATGGGGCAGCCTTTAACACAGTACTGGCACGCGGTACAGGGGATCCGCGGGATCGCGTCCATTACTTCCCTGGCTTTATCGATGACCGCGTATTCTTCTTCGGTCAGGGGCCTGAAATCCTTCATCGTCTTCAGGTTGTCCTTCATCTGGCCTACAGTGCTCATCCCGCTCAGGGCAACGATGAGCCCTTCCTGTGAAGCCGCAAAGCGCAGCGCCCAGGAAGGCAGGGAGGCGTCCGGATCCGCGTCTTTAAATACCTTCGCGACAGCATCGGGAAGATTGGCAAGAGATCCGCCCTTGACCGGCTCCATGATGATCACGGGTTTGCCGTGCTTACGGGCTGTTTCATAACAGAGGCGGGACTGGACCTTCGCGTCTTCCCAGTCCGCGTAATTGATCTGGAGCTGGACAAATTCCATGTCCGGATGCTCTGTCAGGATCTGGTCCAGCTTCTCCGCGGAATCATGGAAGGAGAAGCCGAGGTGTCTGATCAGGCCTTCTTCTTTCCGGGCTTTCGCGAAATCCCAGATACCAAAGCGGTCAAAGCTCTCCGTCCGGGTGTCGCCGAGGTTGTGCAGCAGATAAAAATCGAAGTATCCGGCGCCGGTGCGCTCAAGCGAAGTATAAAACATCTGCTGAGCTTCTTCCGCGGTCGCGGGACCGGCCCAGGCAGGAAGTTTGGTGGCCAGCTGGAAACTTTCCCTCGGATAACGATCGACCAGCGCGGTTTTAATGGCCGTTTCGGATTTTCCGTTAATGTAGCCGTAGGCAGTGTCAAAATAAGTAAATCCGGCCTCCAGGAAAAGGTCGACCATCTCTTTCACCTGTTCGATGTCCACTTCATCTCCCAGCATGGGCAGGCGCATCAGGCCGAAGCCGAGCTTGGGGATCTGTTCTCCTAAATAACTCATAATGATCATCCTTTCTTAATTGTGACGTGTATCATAAGTGTATTGATTATAACATAACCTGACGCGAATGCAATAATATGAGTGCGGGATCTGCTTTTGGCGCCATGATCATATTATATGCGTTCGTGAGATTTTTTCTGTATCTATTTTGTAAATATATGATACAATAAATAAATATCCGGATGAATATGTCCGGGCTTTAAGGGGAGCAGATCGTTGTCAATGACTGGATCGGGTCATTACTTAAAGATAAAGACGGGTAAAGATCATGCGTAAATGTATCATATATTTTATGGCGCTTCTGATGTGCCTGATGCCGGCCTGTCTGGCGGGCTGTGACGGAAGTAATGAAGAAACAGCGGCGGTGACGCCTGAAAGTACGGAAACGGATCCCGGAAGTATGGCGCAGACGGAACCCGGCCTGGTGCGGATCGCGCTGGGCGAGTCCGTCAGTACGGCGGACGTGCATATGAATACCGCGGACTATATGCTGCCGCTCAATATTTATGAGCGGCTGTTTGACATCCGCGTAAATGAGGACGGTTCTACGGAACTGGAAAACGGCCTTGCTGAGAGCTGGTCGGTTTCCGAAGACGGACTCGTGTATCACTTTACGATCCGGGACGACGCGTTCTTTTCGGACGGCACACCCGTCAGGGCCTCTGACGTGGCGTTTACCTTTACGCGCATGCTGGCGCTTCCCGGAAGCCGGCAGACGGATTTCGCGGACATGATCTCCGGCGCGGAAGCCGTGATGGCAGGAGAGACGGATGTTCTCGAAGGCATCCGGGTACTGGATGACAGAAATCTGGAGATCACCTTGTCGGAACCTTTTTCCGGCTATCTTTATCAGCTTGCGACTCCTTCCTGCAGTATTCTGAGCGAGAAATGCGTGACGGAGGCCGGGGAGGATTTCGGCCGGACAGCGGAACATACCATCGGTTCCGGGCCGTACCGCCTGACGGAATTTACGGATAGCCGGATCTTCCTGGAAAAGAATCCGTACTATCATTGCCATGAAGGCGAAGAACTGACAGTCAGCAAAGCGGAGTTTCTGGTGCTTGCGCCGGCGCTGACGGACCGGATATTCCGGGAGGGAGGACTGGATCTTCTGGACACGAACCGGGTCACGCCGGAAGTAGTAGAGACCGTTTATAAACTGCCGGAGTGGGACAGCCGCAGGATCTCCTACAACCGTGTGGAGGTGCAGTATCTGATGCTGAATGTGGCAGAGCCTCCCCTAAACAACGTGAAGATCCGGAAGGCGGTGCAGATGGCCATTGACCGGCAGCGGATCCTGGATGAACTGTACAGCGGAGACGGAAGGCTGCTGGATGGCATTTTCCCGAGAGGCCTCATCGGTTACTGTGAAGAGAACCAGGGGTGGCTCAGGTATGATCCGGAGGAAGCCGCGAGCATGATCGATTCTGTGCCGGGAGCAAAGGACGTGCGGCTGGAGCTGGCCGCGAACGCGCAAAGCGAGCCCCGGACGCTCCGCATGCTGGAGATGATCCGGGAGGATCTGAGCGCGGCGGGCCTGAACGTCTCGATCGTGACTTATGATGATGAGAGCCGCATGTATCTGCGCAGGGAAGGCCGGCTGATGGCCTATACCGGTGAATGGAGCGCGGATTATAATGACCCGGATAATTTTATTTATACATTTTTCGGCAGCCGGGAGAAAACACGCAGCAGGTCCGGAAATTTCAGCAATGAGGATATCATTTCCCGCATAGCCGCGGCCAGGACGATCCAGGATGAGGAAGCGCGGATGGCGGAATACGCCAGGCTGGAAAGAACGCTGATCCGGGACGTCGCGGTATGGGTCCCGCTGTTCTCTACAGAGCATATGTTTGTGCTGGGAGACCGGGTCGAGCGCTTTACGCCCTTCTGGGCGGGGTGGGGATCCCTTTATCTGAGAGATATAACGCTGAAACCTGAGGCGCGATAATGCCGTGAAGGCTACAGGAGGTTTAGTGTGAAAGAAAGCCTGCGGACGAAAGTTTTCAGAATGAATATTTTGCTGATCGCCGTGGCACTGATCATGTTCGCGGTGCTTGGCACGTATCAGGTACGGCGATACGCCAGGCTTATGAAGGAGGCCAGCCGGGAACAAAGCACGGTGATCATAGATTCCATGTCGGATTCCATGAAGGAAATGGCAACGGAAAGCTTCCGGAAATATGTGGTCTCCGAAGCCAGGATCATTAACGGGGAATTCTGGACGATGCGTCATGAACTGGAGGTCCTGGCCAGACAGGTGCAGATGGTGCTTGAGGATCCGGAAGCGTATGATCCTGCGGAACTTGCGTTTCCGAGCGAGGCGGATACCGGTAAACTGACACTGCAGCTGCTGTACGCGGACAATGCCGACAGAAGCGCGGTGCTGAAGGACAGGATCCGGCGGATCGGCAGCTTAAGGAATATGATGCTGGAAATGGTGGAAGGCGGTGAAACGCTGCTGGACTGCATGGTGTCTCTTCCGGGCGGTGTCAGCATCATTGCGGACCGTACACCGGAAAGCAAGCTCGACGCGGACGGCAAGCCCCAGTATTATAACGCGGACAGGCGGCCCTGGTACGTCGGCGCCCTCGTTCACGGTACGACCTACTTTACGCCGGTGAACAAAGACAATTATTATGATTCCTATGAAGTGATGGTGGGCGTTCCGGTGTATGTAGACGGAGAGCTGGCAGCGGTCTGCGGCGGGTCCATTCTTCTGGAAGCCGTGGCGGACATCGTGGAGAGCGCGAAGCTCGGAGATCACTCCGATGCGTGCCTGATCAATGAAAACGGGAACATGATCTATTCTTCAAGGATCGACGGCGAACTGGGAATGACAGACGCTGAACTGAAGAATCTTGCCGACAGCAACAACGCGGAGCTGGTGTCGCTGGTGAATGAAGCGCTGAATGGAGACGTGGGCTTTTCCCAGCTGAAAGTGAACGGAAAGGAAACCTATATCGCTTACGCGCCGGTCGAAACGCTGGGGTGGACGCTGCTGTTAAGCATTGCTCAGGAAGATCTGAATGCCGTCGCGTACCAGCTTGCGGAACAGTCCGGAGCCGTAATGGACAGAACCATCGCGGAAATAGACAAAGGCAGGGGGAAAACCGTGGCCGCGACGCTGCTGATCGCTGCCGGGATGCTCCTTCTGGCAGGTGTGCTGTCCCTGCTGTTCTCGAAATGGCTGGTCGATCCCATTAAGCGGATGACCATTCGTGTTTCGGAAATGCAGGGCAATGACATGAGCTTCAAGGTGGAGGACGTCCTCCTGACCGGTGATGAGATCGAGGTCCTGGCGCGGGCCTTCGCGAATATGTCGGAAAAAATGCAGGGCTATGTGCATGAGATCGTGCAGATCACGTCTGAGAAACAGCGTCTGGATACGGAGCTTTCCGTAGCCTCGGATATTCAGATGAATATGCTTCCCAATCATTTCCCGGCGTTCCCGGAACGGAAGGAATTCGATCTGTACGCGGTCATGGATCCGGCAAAGGAAGTGGGCGGAGATTTCTACGACTTCTTCCTGATCGATGATGACCACCTGGCGCTGGTCATGGCGGACGTATCCGGAAAGGGAGTACCCGCGGCGCTGTTCATGGTGATCTCGAAAACGCTGATCAAGAATGTGGCGCTTTCCGGCCGGTACAAAAATCCGGCGGAGATCCTGTATGATGTGAACGGCCGTCTGTGCGAAGGCAACAAGGATGATATGTTTGTAACTGTCTGGCTGGGGATCCTGACCATCTCTTCCGGAAAACTGGTCTCCGCCTGCGCAGGACATGAATATCCGGTGTTCTACCGGAAGGATCAGGGTTTCATATTGGAGCGGGATCCCCACGGCGTCGCGCTGGGCTCCATGGAAGGGATGAGATACCGTAATGTCGAATGGTCCCTGTCTCCCGGCGATATGCTTTATCTGTATACGGATGGCGTTCCGGAGGCAAACAACAGCAGCAGAGAGCTCTTCGGCGAGAAACGGATGATGGAAGCTCTGGAGGCCAGCATGAAGGCCGTGATGGAAGACAGGACCGGAGATCAGACGGACCTCAAGGAGTTCCTTCATATCATGCGTACAGAGATCGATCATTTTGTGGGAGAAACTCCGCAGTTTGATGATCTGACGATGATGTGCCTGGAATACCGCGGGCCGATGTGATAAATACAAAAAAGGAGAGTATGAGCAATGAAAAGAATGATCAGTATGGTACTGGTCCTGGCGCTTTGCCTGGGACTTATGGCGGGATGCGGTTCCAAGAGCCCTGAGGAGCCTTCCGGCGCAAAGGAAGAGACACAGGAGGAAAAGGCCCCTGAAACAGAGGTCATGGAGGATGTGGAAGGAGAACTGGTCATATACACATCCATGTATCCCTTTGCCATCGAAATGATGGATGAGATCCTGAAGAAAAAGTTCCCGAACCTGAAACCGGGGAATGACGGATCCTTTTTCTTCTATTCGGGTACCAGCGCGCTGATCACGAAGATCTATGGCGAAATGGGCGAGAACCGGGACCAGCCTCTGGACGCGGATATGTTCATGGTGGCGGAGCCGGCCTTCTCGCTGGAACTGAAGGACTACGGCTATCTGCATCCCTTCGAGGTGGAGAACGCGGATCAGCTGCTGCGTTTTGATTATGATAAAGAAGGGTACTGGTATCCGGTCCGCGTGCTGAACATGGTCCTTGCCCGGAATCCTGAGAACGAAAAGAAATGGGCGGATATGGGGATCACTGTTCCGAAAACTTTTAAGGATTTCGCCTACGATCCGGCGCTGAAGGGTTATATTTCCATGAGCGATCCTTTGACCAGCGGTTCCGCGTACGCTTCGGTAGTCGCGCTGCTGGACAAGTACGGGGAAGAGTATCTGGATAAACTGAGCGCGAACAAAGTCATGCGGGAATCGGGATCAACGGCTATCGCGAAGCTTCAGAGCGGAGAATGCGCAGCCATC
This sequence comes from uncultured Eubacteriales bacterium, assembly GCA_902803485.1. Lineage (GTDB taxonomy): Bacteria > Bacillota > Clostridia > Lachnospirales > Lachnospiraceae > UBA1267. Next base: position 8,914 of record CADCQD010000051.1, read on the forward strand.
ATGATCCTGGAGGAATCTGTTCTGAAATACATCAGCGATGAAGAAGAAAAAGGCAATAAAGTCACAAATCTGGAAGTGATCTATCCGGAGGACGGCGTGATACTGGTGCCTTCCACTGTGATGATCGTTGCTGAGGAATATTCGAAAAACGTCAATACCGAGGCCGCGGAGGCTGTCGCGAAGTGGATGCTGACGGAAGAGGCCCAGGAGATCATCATGCAGGCCTACATGCATTCTGTGCTGGCGGCTGAAAAGAACTACCCCGCGCACTCCATCGATACGAATGAGCTGATCAAAATGGATATGGGTGTGGACTGGGAAAAGGCGTACCATGAACGCGAAAAGATCAATAATCTCTGGACGGAAAAGGTTACGGATTAAATATGCGTCGTATATCTGCTGCTTTGACAGTTAAATTATGCCTTGCCGCGCTTCTCTTTGCAGGCGCGGCTCTGGTTTTTCTGGGCTTTTGGGGAAAGGGGATCTGCGAAAGATCCGGGTTTTCGGATGGAAACAGCTTCCACGCGGTCTACCAGGTCTCCCGGGACGCGGACCGGACCTGGTCGGACCGGATCTTCCCCGCGCTGAAACTGCTTTCCGAAAAGGAACAGGAAACGTTGAACCAGGTGTGCGGCAGCCTCCTTTCTGAGGAGACCGGAGAACCTGCCGGTATGGAGGATCAGGAATTTCAGTACAAAGCGCTGTTTACCGCGTATCTTCTGGGTGGTCCGAAGCTGGCCGCTTCCGAGCGGAAGAAGATCGCGGGGCTGGATGAAGAAGAGGGCGAACGGCTGAGGCCGGAGCTCCTCAGGTGTATTACAGAGGAAGAGCGTGAGCTCCCTGAAGCTGCCCGTACGAATGCGGAGAGCCTTTCCGGGCAGGAACGGCAGGCCATGCTTTTCCAGTTGTTTTTCGCGAGCGCGGGCTCAGCGGCTCCGGATCTTACCGGGCATGTGAATCAGCTGAAAAAAAGCGTACGCGGAAGAGATCAGCAGCTTCAGGCGGTCCGGATGGCAGCGGAGGGTGAAGTGGGCGGTTTCTCGCGGTTTTTCATCGGCAGCAGCCGGACCGTCATCCTTCTTGGGATCCTGCTGATACTGGATGTGCTGCTCCTTGCGCTCATGATGGCTGCAAGCCGGACCTGGAGCTTTGATATCAAATGGGTGCTGATCCTCCTGATCATTGATTTCCTGCTGGTCTTTCTTGTGCTTCCGCTGGCGCGCATGCTTTACGGCGCCTTTTTCCCGGAAGGGAGCTTTTCCTTATCCACAATGAAAAGGCTGGTGACCTACCCGCTGAATCTGGAGGCAGTGAAGAATACGGTGATCGTTTCTCTGGCGACCATGGTCATGGGGACTGCCATCGCGTTTCCTCTGGCTTTTCTGATCGGAAGGACAAATCTTTACGGCAGAAAGTTTTTCCGGTCCTTATTTGTCATTTCCTATATGGTCCCGCCATATGTCGGCGCCATGGCGTGGCTGAGGCTGATGAATCCGAACGTGGGTGAGATCAACCTCTGGCTCCGCAGGCTTTTCGGCCTGGGAGACGCTCCCGGACCGCTGAACGTGTACAGCATTCCCGGGATGATCTGGGTGCTGACGACCTTTTATTTTCCGTATGCGTTTATCACCATCAGCCGGGCAATGGAGAAGATGGATCCGACCCTGGAGGATGCCAGCCGGGTGTCCGGCGCGTCTCCTTTGAAGACGGTTTTCCGGATCGACCTTCCGCTGATGCTTCCGTCGCTTCTTGCAGGCGCGCTTCTGGTGTTTGTCAGCGCCGCCAGCTGTTACGGGATCCCTTCCATCATCGGAAAGCCCGGAAATGTCAATACCATTACGACCCGCATTGTGGAATATACCGCGCTGGGGCAGAAGGGACTTCAGGACGCGACGGCGCTTTCCGTATTCTTAATGGTCATGGCGCTTATTGTGCTTCTGATCTCCGACGTGGTGCTGGCGAAACGGCAGTACATTACGGTTTCCGGGAAATCAGTTACGCCTGCGCTGGTACATCTGCGCTCCTGGCGGAAGCCCCTGACCGTCCTGGTCGCTTTGTTCGCTGTCCTTGTGACTGCGCTGCCCTTCGCGACGATCCTCCTGACCTCCTTTAAGACAGATGTGGGAAAGAGTGTGCTGGCAGACGGAAACTTCACGACGGCGAACTGGACTACGGTATTTTCCGGAAGCGAGACCATACACTGCCTGAAGAATTCCCTGCTGTACGGATTCGCGGCAGCCACCGCCGGCATCCTGATCTCCGTGATCATGAATTACCTGAAACAGCGTACGGTGCTGAAGGGGAGAGCCATTCCTTCCTTCCTGATCACGCTTGGATCCGGAACGCCTTCGGTGGTCATCGCCCTGGGACTGATCATGACCATGCGCGGTAATTACGGGATCAATATTTACGGAACGGCCCACATTATGATCATTGCGTATATGGTGAAATATCTGATGATGGGCATGCGGACGGTATCCTCCAGTATGAGCCAGGTGCATGCTTCCCTTGAAGAGTGCTCGCAGATCTCCGGCGCCGGCTGGCTCCGGACCATGCTGAGGATCACCGGGCCGCTGATCTTCCCGTCCATCGCCGCCGGCTGGTTCCTGATCTTTATTCCGAGCTTCTATGAACTGTCCATGACGACGCTGCTGTATTCCGGTACGACAAAGACGATCGGCTTCCAGCTCTACGAATACTGGACTTTTACCAGCCAGCCCATGAGCTGCGCAATGGCGGCGGGGATCCTACTGTTTATTTTACTGCTGAACTTCCTGCTTTCACGCATGACGAAAGGCAGATTTTCGATCTGAGCCCTGGCGCAGGATACGATCGGGATCTGAAAGGTAACGGAGAATGGTAAAAGTAACGCTGAAACATATCGTAAAATCCTTCGGAGACAGTGTGGTCGTCCGAGATGTGGATGAGGAGATCCGGGAGGGGGAATTCGTGACGCTTCTGGGACCCTCCGGATGCGGAAAGACCACGATGCTTCGTATGATCGCCGGATTTGAAAAACCGACGTCCGGCGAGATCTGGTTCGATGACCGGCTGATCGCCGGGGGAAAGACTTTTGTCCCGCCGGAAAAGCGGGAGATCGGCATGGTGTTCCAAAGCTACGCAGTATGGCCGCATATGACGGTTTTTGATAATACGGCTTATCCGCTCACACTTCGGAAAATGCCGAAGGAGGAGATCCGGACCCGGGTGGAAAAAGTGCTGGAACAGATGCATCTTTCAAAATACGCGGAACGCCTTCCCGGACAGCTTTCCGGCGGACAGCAGCAGAGAGTCGCACTGGCGCGGGCGCTGGTGGCGGAACCGAAGCTGCTTCTTCTGGACGAGCCGCTGTCCAATCTGGACGCCAAGCTCAGGGAATCCATGCGTTTTGAGATCAAACGCCTGCAGAGAGCGTTTGGGATCACCGTGATCTATGTGACACATGATCAGACGGAAGCCATGGCCATGAGCGACCGGATCTTTGTCCTGAACCGGGGCGGGCTGCAGCAGGCAGGGACGCCGGAAGAGATCTACGACCATCCGGTGAACCCGTTTGTCGCGGATTTCCTGGGCAAGGTGGATTTTTTCCGGGGAGAAGCAGAGAACGGAAAGATCCGTCTTCCGGAGCTTGGCGGACAGTACGTTCCCTGTACCGGTACGGAGACCGGCAAGGTGTACGTGGGGATACGGCCGGAGAATCTGATCTTCACAGAAGAAAGCGGCGGTACGCTTTCCGGGACCCTGGAGACTCAATATTATCTGGGGGACGTGGATGACTGCCGTGTGCGGATCGGGGATACCCTGGTCCGTGTGATCACGGACGGTTACGCGTATAAAAAAATGAAAGACGGACAGAACGTACGTCTGTCCGTCAGAGATCTGATGGTGTTTGAGGATGACGGTTCTCTGGAAGAGACCCTCAGGATCAAAACCTGATCCTGCGCTTACTCTTCCGTTTTTCTTCCGAAACCGGGAAGCCGTTTTCCCGCGTATTTATATACCAGTTCCCGGGCCTTTTCACGGTAGTTCGAGACCAGCTTGCTTTCCGGCATGAACATCATGGTATAACGGGTATCCTGGTCGTACGGAAGCCATTTCGGCATATTCCGGCCGGTGGGATCACCGGTGCGTGCGAAGGCTGCCCAGGATGAGCCGCAGGTATCGGAAACACGGAACGCGTCCTCTTTGGTCTTTGCCGTGTACATGCCGGGCGCCAGATAGGCGTTATCGAAGAAGAAGGGCACGTCGGTTCCGTGGAAAGCCTTCTGCACGGGATCCGGGCTGTCAAAGGCGAAGATGCAGTTATAGAACGGCGCGCCGCCTTTTCCGTCTTTGGTCCGTGATACGTCCTCAACGAACTTCAGCTGATGGGTATCATTCATCAGCGCGATCATAATGTCCACAGCGGTCGGATGATCCAGCACTTCCCGGTAGGTGCGGATGATCTCGGCCGCTTCTTCACCTGTGTAGCCGGATTCCAGCAGTTTGCCGGGCAGAGTCTCATCCGTCAGTTCAAAGATCTCCGGATTGAAGAGCGCGAGAAGCGCCATATCTTCCCGGGTATAGCAGATGATGAAGGGGATGTCTTTGCAGTATTCGCTGCCTTCAGCGCCGTCGAAGGGATCATACCTGATCACGTCGCCGTCAAAGGTGACGGGGAAGTTCAGGTAGTTCCCGTTTTCCCTGGTGGCGTTGACTTCGCGCATGGCTTTGATGAGGTCCTCCGGAGGAATGGTTTCCAGAAGATCGATATTGTCCTTCGTGATGCCCAGGTGCGCGAGGAACGCGTCTGTATCCTCCTGTCCGGCCTTTACCGGTGTGGCATGGAAACCGCCGCTCTGGCAGATGGCTTTATGGAAAAGGCCTTTCGCGGAAGGCATGCCCATGAGCTGGCAGACCTTTCCGCCGCCGCCGGATTCCCCGAAGATGGTGACGTTGCCCGGATCACCGCCAAAATAGGCGATATTATCGTGCACCCACTGCAGTGCCGCCACCATATCCAGATTGCCCACATTGCGGCTTCTGGCGTACTTTTCGACGCCCAGATGGGTCAGATCCATGTAGCCGAAGAGATTCAGCCTGTGGCTGAAACTCACCATGACCACGCGGTTCTTTTTTGCCATGTTGAAGCCGTCCTGGTGCGGGCATTCAGCGGTGCCGGCCACATTGCCGCCTCCGTGGCACCAGACCATGACCGGCAGATCCATGCCCTCTGTCAGCTCCGGAGTCCAGATATTCAGCGCGAGACAGTCTTCGGACTGGGGGCCCTTGCCCATCTCCATGTTTCCGGTAACGATCTTCTGATTGCTGATATTCCATTTGGAATTGGCCACCTCCGGGACTTCGATCCGGGGGGTGTCTGTCTGCCAGCATTTCAGCGCGTATTCCTTCGCGTCCACGATCACGTCGCTTTTTTCCGGCGGTTCCGGCGGCATAAAGCGGAGCGGCCCCACCGGAGGCTTCGCGTAGCGCACGCCGAGGAAACGGTACACCCCGTCAAAATACACGCCGCGGATCTTCCCGTAATTTGTGTAAGCAAGAACATCGGTCATTCTTTCGTCCTCCTGTATTCAATCTTTTTTTATAAGATCGCTGAGATACCTGCTGTAAAAGAAATCGTGCGTCAGCTGATCATATTCCGCCCAGAGCGGGAGCTGTTCACAGGCCGCAGCCCTCGGGCAGGGCTCCGCGCCGTCCATGAGACAGGCCACTGTGGTAAACTTCCCCTCCATCTGTTCCAGGATCTCTCCTACGGTATATTCCTCCGGCTTCCTTAAGAGCTTGTATCCGCCGCCTTTGCCGCTGGCGCCGGTAAGCAGTCCGCCGCTCACCAGTTCCTTTACGATGATCTCCAGATACTTCTTGGAGAGCTCCTGGCGTTCCGCAATATCTTTCAGCGGGATGTATCCCCCGGTATCGTGCTCTGCCAGATCGGCCATCACGCGGATCGCGTACCGCCCTTTAGTTGAAATCATTTGAAACGCCTCCTTTGTTTTCTTCCTGCAGATACACCTATTATACAGTAGGTAAATAGGTAAATCAAGCAGAAACGATACAGATCACGTAATACCTATTGACATAGTAGGTGAATGGATATATAATGGGCAAGGAAACTGCGGAAAGGAGCAAACATCATGATCTATGCGGACAACGCCGCGACCACCAAAATGAGTGAAGCGGCCATTCATACAATGGTATCTCTTTTGAATGAGACCTGGGGAAATCCTTCCAGCTTATATGAACACGGCCAGAAAGCGAAGGAAGTGCTGGAAAAAGCGCGGGAGGAGGTCGCCGCGGCCATCGGCGCCGAACCCAGGGAGATCGTTTTTACGTCCGGCGGCAGCGAGGCGGACAACCAGGCCATTCTGTCCGCCGCTGCGCTGGGAAAGAAAAACGGGAAAATACATATCATTTCTTCCGCGTTTGAACATCACGCGGTCCTTCATACACTGAACAAACTGGAAAAAGAAGGATATGAGGTCACGCTGCTTGACGTGCATGAGAACGGCCTGATCGTTCCGGAGGAAGTTGAGGAAGCGATCCGGGAGGATACATGCCTTGTGACCATTATGACAGCCAATAACGAGATCGGCACGATCCAGCCCATCCGTGAGATCGGCGCCATCTGCCGGAAGAAAAACGTGCTGTTCCATACGGACGCGGTGCAGGCCATCGCGCATATTCCGGTAAATGTGGCGGATGACCACATCGATATGCTTTCCGCCTCCGCCCATAAGTTCCACGGGCCGAAGGGCGTGGGATTCCTGTCCGCAAGGAAGGGGATCCGGCTGACGAATCTGATAGAAGGCGGCGCGCAGGAACGGGGCAGACGCGCGGGCACGGAGAACGTGCCGGGTATCGCGGCCATGACGGCGGCGCTGAAGGAAACCTGCGGAAAGATGGCGGAAAACGCGGAGCATCTGACAAAGCTGAGGAATATGCTGATCGAGGGACTCAAAGAGATCCCCCATTCCGCCCTGAACGGAGACGCGGAGCGCCGCCTTCCGGGAAATGTGAACTTCTGCTTTGAGGGCATTGAAGGCGAATCCCTGCTGCTGCTTCTGGACGACCGGGGGATCCAGGCGTCCTCCGGCAGCGCGTGCACCTCCGGTTCCCTGGATCCGAGCCATGTGCTGCTGGCGATCGGCAGAGTGCATGACGTGGCCCACGGGTCGCTCCGGCTGAGCCTCGGAGAGGATACCACGGAGGAGGACGTCCGGTATATGATCCGGTCCGTAAAGGAAGTTGTGGAATATCTCAGAGGATTCTCCCCCATCTGGAGAGACCTCATGTCAGGAAAGAAAGAATTCATTCTGTAAGGAGGCAGACGTTATGGCATTATACAGTGAAAAAGTAATGGATCATTTCCGCAATCCCAGAAATGTGGGCGTGATCGAGGACGCCAACGGGATCGGCGAGGTAGGCAACGCCAAATGCGGCGATATCATGAAGATGTATCTGAAGATCGAAGACGGGATCGTGAAGGACGTGAAATTTGAGACCTTCGGCTGCGGCAGCGCCATTGCTTCCAGCTCCATGGCAACGGAACTGATCATGGGACAGCCGGTGAGTGAAGTCCGGAAGCTGACGAATAAAGCTGTAGCTGAGGCGCTGGACGGCCTGCCGGATTATAAAATGCACTGCAGCGTCCTTGCGGAAGAAGCCATTCGGTCCGCGCTGGAGGATTATCAGAAAAGAACCGGAGAAATTATAGAATAAGACTTTTCAGATATCAGGTTTTTCTATATAATTAATGTAATGCAGCTACGCCGGAGCGCTGATGTAAATGCAGGCTCCGGCGGATTTTTTTCTTTTTGTATCCATGTATATGAGGGAATGACTATGAAAAAAATGAAAAAAATCCTTTGCCTCGTCCTGTGCGCTGTGATGCTTGCGGGCTGTTTACAGATCGGTGATCTGAACATTCAGGTCGCCAATGAAACGGAAGAGGCGGGAGCAGATGCGTCTGCTCAGGAAGACGATATGGAAGAGAACGGCGAAGGAGAACCGGAAGATGGCGGCGCGGCAGGAGGACTTTTAGGCGGCGCTGTCCCGGAGGGCGAGCCGGTGGTAGGGCCGGACCATCAGGAGAATTTTGTGGCGGTGAAAGACGCGGATCCGGGCATGGCTGTCCGGGTGATCGCGCCGTCCGGCTACAGTACCGCCCAGGTGCTGGCCGGCATGACGCTGAAGAATCTTTCCCATCCGGTCCTGACGGACCCCGCGCACACGGATCTGGTGGATCCGGACTATCTGACAGCGGAAAACGGCGGCGGGATCTTCGCGGTCTACTGCGCCGGCGGTTTTAATCCCGGGGATTCATACCAGATCCAGCTGACAGACGGAAATCTGTGCTATGAGGGACAGAATCCCGCGGTACGGCTCTATAATATTACAGCTGCCTCGGCGGATTTCAACCGCATGAAGCTGGACGGAGACGTTCAGTTTCTGAACGCGGCCGAGCTGGCGCCCGCGGAAGCAGGGCAGGCGCTGAAGCTGGACGGCATGTTCCGGTATGATATGGCATCCGGAGCGCTGTCAGGCGCTCAGGGCAGCGGCAGTTTTGTCTACCGGGAAAATGCCTATGTGGTCGGCGATATCGTCGCGATCTATAACGGAACGCGTCCGGATGAACGGGCTGTTACGGATACGGGATCCGAAGTTGCCTATACCAGGATCACGGAGATAATTCCCCGCGGGGACGGTACGGCGCAGTACCAGTACACCGGCGCGGATCAGAAGGACGTTCTTTTTATCCCCGACGTGATCCCGGTGCATCAGGAATGCCTTCTGGCGGAGGGTTCTGACAGCAGCGTGACGCTTGACAGCTCCGCGCTCACGTTCACTTCTGACGGCGAATTCAGAGAAATGAATCTGGATGAGAATACGGAAGTCGAACCCGGTGATTATCTGGCATTCTATACCGGAACGCCGGAGGACGGTGAAGTCACGGCTTACGCAGAGATCCTGGAAGTCCGCCATATGGAAGATGAGGACGGAGAGGATTCCGCGGAACTGAAATACAAAGTGGTCAGCATGCAGGAAATGATGACCTCCATTGACGCGCACCGCTATACGACGCTTTCCGAAGCGCAGATCCGGTCATCTTATAATGAAGCGGCTGTGGAGGCGCAGGTCCTGGAGAGCCTGACAAATAACGGCTATCTGATGGAATCCTCCTATCATCTGGCGGAAACGGCACTGAATACCGAGGAAGCCCAGGAGATGTTCGGGGATACGCCGCTGGATCAGCTGACATTCTATTATGGCGAAAACGAAGAACACTCCATGAAGGGCAGCGATTATCTGGCCATGGCGAACGGCGCGGGGGTGAACGCGGTAGATATCAAGGGAAAACCGGACGTCATGATCTCGCCCAACATCGTGCACTTTGCCGGAAAGACCGGATACGGCATGGGCGTGCGGGTGGAAGTCTACGCGAAATATACCATCACGATCCGCGGTTCAGACGCCATGAAGGCGGCGCTGAAGATCGAGATCACCTTCTTCTTTGAAAACGAGGTGGTCATGGGTTATACTGCGGACTCTACTTCCATCTGGAAATGGAAGTGGATCTTCCCGTATATTTATGATTATTCCATATCCGGCAGTGTTTCGGACGGGATCTACATCGGCGCGGGCTTTACTGCTGTCGCGTCCACCATCAAGAACCAGAAAGAGGAAGTTGCTGCCGGTGTGAAATGGCCGGAGGACGTGGATCATACCGCGGGAGCTGAAAAGGTCATGGCGCTGGCCAATTATGTGAAAGGCCTGAAGGACAAGCACGACGCGATCTTCCCGCCCCAGGATACCGGCGGCGGTTCCCTGAGCGAGAAATACTCGGCATTTATCAAGAGTTCCAACAGCAGCTGGGTGGACCTGTTCAGCCCGAATATTTTTGACTGGAACGGCTGTATCGATCCCCTGCATATCATTGCGTTCCGGCTGAAGGCGGATTTTGTGGTTTCCGCACAGCTGTACGCGGCCATCGGCGCCGGCGCGAATTATGAACGGGCTTACAGGCAGGTCTTCAACTTTATGCTGATCCATGAGACCTGCGAAGGTGTCCAGACGGAAGAAACAGATATTTCCAGATTCCGCGCTGACGTATATATCTTTGGCGCGCTGGGTCTCAGGATCGGTATCCGGCTGACGGTGAGCGTCGGTTTGTTCGACGCGAGGCTGGACAGTATCGGACTGGAGCTGGAGGGCGGAATGTACGCCCGCTTCTGGGGCTTCTTCTACGCAGGTGTTGAGATCAATGATATGGGCAGGTCCAATCAGAAGACGGATATGTATTATTCCGGAGGCATCCTGTCGGAACTTGGCGTATACTATGTGGTGACGTTCTTCGCGCAGCTCGGCGACGGCGCCATCGCGTACCGGAGAGTCCTCGCCAGCGATGAGTTCCCGACCTACAGTGTGGGTGTGACGTCCATCATCAATGACTTCGCGTATAAGCAGGATGACGAAAGCAGAAACTTTACCGCGCTGTATACGAAGGATATCGATGCTGTGGAGATCCCGGAAAACATTTTCGAAATGACGGTCATGAGCATCAAGACCGGAACCGTCAGTACGGAATCCAAAGCGAAGCAGAGCGCGAACGATCTGTATGAACTTACGCTGGATGATCCGGATTTCGCGTACGCGTACAGAAACGGAAAGCATTTGCTCGTGCGGAAGAATAATGAAAACGGCGGAGAAGGAACGATCCATATGACGCTGAAGTGGAAGGGGAGGAGCTTTGAGCAGCTTTCGAAAGACCTGGAACGGACCATTGAGATCCAATGGGAGGCCAACCAGGTGCATATGGCCTTCCTGGATTTTGACGGCAAGGTCTTTTATGAGATCGTGGAAGCAAAGGGCGAACCTCTTTCGGAAGATCTGTGGCCGGAAGAAGAGCCTGAAAAGCGGGGTTATGAATTCCTGGGCTGGCTTACGCCGGAAGGAGACCCGCTGGAGGAGCTTCCGGAGGTGATGCCGGATGAGGATATCGAATATACCTCCGACTGGTACCGGTATTACGTGGACGTGCGGGTCGAGTATTATATGCCCTGGGATACCTCGGGCTTCAGGAGGCAGTATCTGCTGGATGACACGGATATCATCAGTGAATTGTTCTATCCGGGAGATCCCGTAGAGAACGCCCTGGATATCCTTCTGGAAAATCATCTGCTCCGGACGGAAGAGGATCATCAGATAGAAGGCAAGGACTATTATCAGCATTACAGAGTCTACGTCCGGGATTCCGTACTTTGTACGGACAGCGTCGCGTGGGACGGCACTACCACCTTCAAGATCTGCCTGGAGTGGAATTCCAGCACGATTACGTTTGATTACGGCGACGGCAGGAAATCAGAGGCACAGGTAATGCCGGGCAATGCCATCGAGTTCCCCGAGGTCACCCGCCAGGGATTTATCTTTGCCGGCTGGATGGACGCGGAAGGAAACATCGTTACGGAGACCGTGTACTGTGACGGCGACGCTACCTTTACCGCGGTCTGGGAGAAGATCCCGCCTACGCTGACGGTGGAGGAGCAGATAAAGATCAAGTCCTGGGGCATAAACTATTACTGGAAGACGGTGACAACACAGGAACTGGTCTTCGACAGTTATGAAACCACAGTACAGGCCCTGATCGACCGGGTCGGCATACCCGCGGGATATGTGTACAGCTACGACTATACCGGCCGCCAGCTCAGTGATGTCATAACCATCGCGGAAGACGGTACCACTAAGGTGATCCTCCGGTTTACGGAGGATAATGGCGGCGGATCTCACGGATCGGGAGATTCCGAAGATGAGACGACGCCGGAAGAGAGCAGTACTCCGGAGGAGGAAACAGAGCCGGAGGAAACAGAGCCGGAAGAAACCGAACCGGAGGAAACCGTGCCGGAGGAAACTGAACCGGAAGAAACAGAACCGGGAGATGGACTCGATCCGTGGGAAGGTGAAGAAGACGACTGAACGAGAAGGCTGAATGGGAAGCGGCGCTCCTGCATGATGCAGGGGCGCCGCTCTTTTTATAGTTATGATATGAAAATGGTCTTATCTCAAGCCTTAGATGTGGAGGCAGGCCTGGAATGCCTGGTTGACCGCTTCAGCGATGGCGCCTGCCTGATTATTGCAGTCGCCGACGATGGCCACGCTGGTTTCCGGACAGGAATGCCTAAGAGCATCCACCAGATCGAACCGGGGGCGGAGACCCATGGCCAGAAGTACGGTATCTGCCCGGAATTCTTTCCGTTCGCCGGTTTTTACATTTTCCGCGATCACGCGGTCATCCAGAATCTCCTGCAGCGCGTATTCATAGAAAATATCAAATTCCGCGCCGCCGGTATCCTTCTTTTTCAGGATATCCCTGCTGCCGCGGGAACGGAATAAGGCAGTCCGCTGGTCCGCCATTTCGATCACCGTGACCCGCTTGCCTTGTCCCGCGAAGTCATAGGCGGCTTCCAGACCCACCTGGCCGGCGCCTATGACCACGATCTCATTCCCCACCGGGTGCAGGCCGCGCTCCGCGTCCGGAGCCCAGAATACGTGAGATTTCCGGATCCCCGGGATCTTCTCCGGGACGACGGGCTCCGCGCCAACGGCGATGACCACCGCGTCATATTTTTCCCGGTCCAGGATCTCCTTTGTGCATTCGGTATGCAGGAGGATCCTTGCGCCGCGTTCAGCGCACTGCTTTGCGGTATGTTTCAGCCACCGGAGATAATCCCGGACGTCGATCTTGAACGGAGGCGCGGCGGCGCTGATCACGTTGCCGCCCAGTTCCCAGGTCTTTTCGTACAGCGTTACGTCATGGCCCCGGTCAAGGAGTGTCTGCATGGCCTGGATGCCGCCGGGTCCGCCGCCGATAACGGCGACCTTCTTTTTCACCGGCGCTTTGGGGACCACGCCGTCCCGGAGCTCGCTGGTCATGGCGGACATTGGGTTGATGGCGCAGTAGATGGGCTTCGGGATCATCAGATGGTTCATGCAGGCATTGCATCTGAGGCAGGGACGCCGGTCCTCAGGCCGGTCTTCCGCGTACTTCCTGGGCATATCCGGATCCGCCATCAGCGGCCGGCACATGGATACGAAATCCGCCCAGCCATTTGCCAGGATCTCTTCCGCGTAGTCCAGGCTCATAATGGAGCCTACGGTATTCACCAGAAGGTCCGGATACCGTTTTTTAATGTCACGGGCATAATGGACGTTGAAGCAGTGCTCCGTCAGGTAGTTCTGGCACCAGTAATTGAAGTAGGCCATATTGAAATCCGAATGAAGGCCCGCGGAAACGTGAAGGATATCGATGTGATCCTTCAGATAGCCGATCAGCTCCAGCGTTTCATCAAAATGCATGCCTTCGGGAGCGATCTCATCCGCGGAGATCCGGTATTCTATGACAAAATTCTCCCCGCAGTGCCGGCGGATGGAGTCGCAGACTTCAATGGCGAAACGCGCTCTTTTCTCCGTGCTGCCGCCGTATTCGTCCGTACGTTTATTATACAGGGGACTCGTAAACTGGCTGATCAGGTTGCCGTGGCCGCCGTGGACCAGGCAGATATCCATGCCGGCCCGTTTCATCCTGCCGGCGGCAGCCCCGAATTTCTCCACGGTCTCATGGATCTTTTCCACGGACATTTCGATGCAGGGCATGGGCTCCCGGTGGTTTTGCTCCGCGGCCCTTCGTTCATTATCCGAGATCCTGGGAGAGGAGGAAAAAGGCAGATGCCCTACTGCTTCAAAACGGGTATTTTCACCGTTATGGACGATCTCCAGAGAAGCATGGCAGCCGTACTGCCTGCCCATATCCGCGTACCAGGACATGGGCAGGACTGCCCGGTCCTGATTCATGTTCAGCTGGAAGGCTTCGTCCTTGCTCTCTGTGATGTCAATGGAGCAGTTTCCGGCATACAGGGTACAGACGCCGCCGCGGGCAAACATGCGGAACCAGTCCACGAAATCGTGAGTGACCAGGCCGTCTTCGCTGGCCAGATTCGGGGAGGGCGGCGCCAGGGTGACGCGGTTTTTAAAATCGATGCCGCGGATGCGGATCGGCTGGAAAACATGTGAATATCTGGAACCCATAGTATTAAAACACCTCTTTGGAATATGCATCGATCTCTTTTGTCAGCGCTTCGTATACACCGGGGAAGGTGGACATGGGAAGGCCCTGGGAAGCATTCGGAATGAAATAGAGCTTTCCGCATTCGTCACAGGCTCTGCGGACCTCTCTTCGGACTTCTTCTTCCGTCCAGCCGGGATGATCCACGGAGGCGCTGTCGATACCTCCCATAAAGCTGATCTTTCCGCCGTACTCCCGGATCAGTTCCGGGATGTTGTTGCTGGTCATCACGCCCTGCCAGATATCGATGCCCATATCGATCATATCAGGCACCAGCGTGGCGGCATAGGAATCGGAGTGATGAATGATCAGTTCCACGCCGTGCGCTTTATAGTAGCCATAGATCTTTTCATAAGCGGGCTTATAGAATTCACGGAACATATCCGGAGAGATGAAGGTGGACTGCTGGCTGCCCCAGTCATCATGGTGGAAGATCGCGTCTGGTTTGATGTATTTGCAGATCTCCGCGGCATATGCCAGTTCCCATTCGGTAATGCAGTCGATCAGCTCATGCATTTCATCCGGATTTGTGTAAAAGCTCATCAGGCAGTTCTGGATCTCCAGGAGATAATGGCACTGCTCGAAGACACCGGGCGCTATGAAATTCGTCACGAACTGCTGCGTACGGTCGACCTTTTCAGCCATGGCGATAAAGGGCTCCCATTCTTCTGCGTCGTAGACGACGTTCGGGACTTTCAGATACTTCTGCCATTCTTCGATATCTTTGATCACGATCTTATCCGGGGTGTGTACCGGGAAGCCGCCGGGCACATTGTCAGGGAATGAAAGAGTCACGCCCCAGGCGTTGACCACGTTCGGACCGCCCTTCGTGGGATACGGATTCCGCACGGAGTACGGGGTCCCCATGACAAGACCCATAAATTCATATTGATTTACAAACCGGTCAGGATGCCCGCCGCGGATCGTCTCCAGCAGGTTTTGACGAGGTGTTAACATTGGTTCCCTCCTTCTTCTTCATATTTTTCACGGCTGTAGTAGTAAAGCTCCATGGTGCCGTCCCACAGGATCTCAGGGTCGCCATGCATGAAACTGGACAGCAGGCCGCCGCCTTTGCCGTATGTGTCGACGGTTTCACGGATATTCCGGATGACCTGCTCTTTGTCCCAGGACGGGTCCGCCATGGTCATGACTTCCAGTGCCAGTTTATTTCCGTATTTTTCCTTGCAGGCTTTGAAATCATTCGCTCTGGCCTGGATCTGCAGGGTATTGACGCCCATATCCACCATATACGGGAGGAAGCGTTCGATCTTTCCGCAGCTGTGAAGCTGTACCGTAATGCCCTTTTTATGCATGTGGTCAAAGATCCGTTTGGTCGGCTCGAACACCATGGACTCCATCATGGCTTCTGAAAAGAACGTGTCGCGTTCGGTGCCCCAGTCATCATGATAGGTCATGTAATCCACCGGGATGTATTCGCAGATCTTGTCAATGACCCGGATCTCAAAGTCCGCGAAGGCGTCCAGGAAATCCCGGACCGCTTCCGGTTCCAGCGCCATATCGCACATGGCGTCCGTGTAGCCGCCCCGGAGGGCAACCAGCCGCTCCGTGCAGCCCTGGCCGATATTGATATGCATGACCTTTTCAGGATCACAGGATTCCAGCCATTTTTTCGCGCGGCCTTCAAAGTCATAAGCGTCCAGATCCGGGAATTTGACCTTGGACTCCCACTCGGTGATATCGTCCAGGAACTGTGTATTTGGCTTCAGCATCGGACCGCCGGCTTCCGGCACGAACATCCACTCGGCACCAAACCAGTCCGTGTAGTAATAGCGTTCTTTTGCCGTCCAGTCCGCGTCCGGCATTCCTGAGATCTGGAACAGCATGGCAAAATTAAAATCCGTTGCGGAGTTCGGCACCCAGCAGGGCGTTCTGCACTCCGCGGCACGTTTAAAATTCTCCTTGATGGAAATGGGATGATCGTTCACGATGGGAACGTAATTGCCCCCTGCCCGGAAGGGTGAGGATTTGTAAAACGTCTTGATATTCGGATCACCGAATGCAGGGCGGGTGTATTTCATTTTTTCCTCCTGAAGATATCGCAGCCATACGGATCCGGTCCGTTTTTTCGGAAGAGTGCCGCGGTCAGCCGTAGATCTCTGCGTATTTCTTTCGGGAATACTCGTACATTTCGTCAGAAAACGCGGGTGTCAGGGCAAAGCGGCCGTACTGGCTCAGGATCACCGGTTTTCCGGGAGCAGAGAAATCGTCCACGAATTTCCGGGCAATGCGGCGCTGTTCTTCCTCCGGGCAGGTTTCGGGATCAAACTGCTCCGGCCAGGCGGAGAAGATGATCCGGTCTCCGTACTTGTCATAGAGTTCCTTAATGTTGTTCATGGTCTGGGGCGCCCACTGATCGAAGCCGCCGTCAATGAAGCACTGAACACGGTCTTCATTATGGCCGCAGGAATGGAGCGTTGCTTTCCTTCCCCAGGAATGGATATGATCCGTCAGCTGTTTCATATAGGGAACAAAAAGTTCGTATGCCACGTCCTGTGAGAAGAAAGGCGCGGCCTGGGAGCCCCAGTCGTCATGGATATTGATAAAATCCATCAGCGGATACAGTTCACAGAGCTTATCGACGACTTTGCAGGCCAGATCGGTGGTGGCAGCAAACAGCTCCTTGATCGCGTCCTGCTGTTCTTCATCGATCAGGGCGACCGCGGCTTCCATGAAGTCCATAAAAGAGATCAGGCGCTCGAACCAGAAACCGTTGATCAGGGACATTTCGTGGGAGAAGCGGGGATCCAGCACCGTCTCCTTTGCTTCTTCCTCCCAGCCCCAGCCGGAGATATCCGGGATCCGGACAAATTCCTTCCAGTTGTTGACGTCGTCCAGCAGCGGTTTGCCGGGGCGGACAATGGAGCCGCCGGCGGATTCCACGAATTCCCATTCGATGCCGAATACGTCAGTAATATCCTCCGCGCGGCCGCGTCCCAGGTGGTTCGTATAAACTTCGGAACCCGTCATCATCAGCTCGCCGAAGGTGGGAAGCCAGAAAGGCTTTTTATCATAAAAAAGGGAGATCATATTTTCCCTGGGCGTGACAGGAGTATTTTTTATGGGTGAACCGGGCCTGCGGGCATAGCCCTGCGTCATGCCGATCACATCCAGTTCTGCTTTTACAAATGGGATCTTACGGAACATAGTTCCTCCTTTACATGATTCAAAGACCCGCGCTATGACAGCGCGGGTCTCCTGTGCACATGATCATTCCGCTGTGCCGCATTTTGCGATGCGTGAGAATTCATAAAGAGATTCTTTTACCTTCGGGGCAAACATCGCGTCGCTTGCGGCGCCGCAGTAAATACGGTAATCTTTGAATTTTTCCACGAATTTTCTGCAGGACTCGCGAACCTCTTCTACAGAGGAGTCGTTGTTGATGCCTTCCGGAGCCGCGCCGAAGATCATCTGGCTGCCGTATTTATCCACCAGCATCTTCTTATCGTTCATCGGCTGGCCGTTCCACATGTCTACGCCTGCTTCGATCATTGCGGGCACCAGCATCTCGTTCTTGCCGCAGGAATGCAGCTCGAAGATCACACCCAGTTCATGGGTGGCGTCCACGATCCTCTTTAAATAAGGAACCAGCATCTCGCGCACGGTATCCAGTGAGAAGAAAGGCGCGCGCTGGGAACCCCAGTCGTCATGGAAGGTGAGGATCTCAATGTGATAATATTCTTTATATTTACGGATGATCTTCGGATAGAAATCCGCCAGCTTGTCAAACAGGCGGTGGACCGCTTCCTGCTCATCCTCGTCGATCATGGCGACCAGCGCCTCGCTCATCTCGCAGAAGGAGATCAGCCGCTCGAAAAGGCCGTTGAGGATGGTCGCGCCAAACACCAGATCCTTCTGTTCGATCAGGGCTCTGTTCTTTTCCGCGCTGGCAGCCCAGTCCCAGGAATCGGGATCCGGGAATTCAATATACTTTTCCCATTCTTCCACATCTGGGACCTTGGGATTTCCGGGACGGACCATGGAGCCCCTGACCTGGGGCACCCATTCCCATTCCACACCGAACATGTCCGGGCCGCCGCCTTCGGTATTGGCGTCGAAAGGAGTGGCGTCATAGACAAAACCGCGGGCGATGTTGTCTTTGACGATGGCCGGAGTGACACTGATGACGTCTCTGGTAAAGGGGATCCAGAGCGGATCCTCTCCCCTCAGAAGCATCAGGAAATTCTCCCGCGGCGTGATGGGGGTATTGAGCAGGGGGAAGGACCCTCTGCCCATATTAATGGTCTGGCCTACTATTTCAAGTTCTTCCTTTCTGAAAGGAATCCTGTCCATGCATTTGCCTCCTGTTCATTCATCATGAATGCGCCTCAGGCGCAGCCGGAAGATCAGCCGACAACGAACGCTTTCGCGACGCTGGCTGCCGTAGCGGCATCCGGTGTATACGCGTCGGCACCGATCTCATCCGCAAATGCCTGGGTGATGGGAGCGCCGCCAACCATGACCTTGAAATCTGCCCGGTTGGGTGCCGCGTTCAATGCTTCTACCGTTGCCTTCATGGCGGGCATGGTGGTGGTCAGAAGAGCGGATACGCCCACGATCTTCACTGCCGGATCCGCAGCGGCTTCCACGAATTTTTCCGCCGGAACGTCAACGCCCAGGTCCTGGACCTCAAAGCCGGCGCTTTCGATCATCAGGCAGACCAGGTTTTTGCCGATATCATGCAGGTCGCCCTGAACGGTCCCGATGACTGCCTTGCCGATGGAAACGTCGGAGCTTCCGCCGAGATTGGGTTTCAGGACCTCCACGCCCTTCTTCATCGCGCGTGCCGCGACCAGCATTTCCGGAACGAAGATCTCGTTATTCTTGAACTTTTCGCCTACTACGCTCATGGCGTCGATCATTCCCTTATTCAGGATCTCTACAGGATCCGCACCTTCGTCCAGCGCTTCTTCCACGAGGCCGGGAACAAGTTTTGCTTTTCCGCGTTCAACTGCAGATGCGATTTCTTCGATTTTAGACATAATTAATCCTCCAATTTGTCTTTCAATGTAAGTATTTATATGGATCAGGCACAGCTTCCGGAGTTATTCCTTCGGCAGCGGCCCGATAAGCCCTTCACGGAATGCGCCAATGTATTCCATGCAGTAGTCGTCCAGTCCCATGCAGGCTTCCGCCGCGTAGATCGCGCTCCGCATGTCGCGGTTCAGCGGATCCAGGATGCCGGCGTCCATGCCTGCGGAGATGGCAAGCGTCGCAAAAGCCTGGTTGATGAGCGCCCTTGCGGGCAGGTTAAAGGAGATGTTGCTGATGGCGCCTACGATATGTACGTCCTCGTCGCGCGCCCGGATCCCCCGGATGGTCTCCATAACGGTTGCGATTCCGTCTTCAGAGGTGCAGAGCATTTCCACCAGCGGATCGATGAACAGGCGGTTATGGGCAATGCCGTATTTATCCGCTTCCGCCAGGATACGGTCCAGGACCTCCAGACGTTTTTCCGCGGTTGCCGGGATCCCCTTTTCATCGGAGCAGAGCGCGATGCATTTCCAGCGTGTGTCCGCGATGGCGGGGAAGATCTTTGAGATCTTTTCGCCTTCCATGGAAACGGAGTTGATCAGGCCCGGCTTTTTGACATACTGCATCGCTTTTACGATGGTATTCGGGCTTGGAGAATCCAGACAGATCGGAAGGGAAGATTCTTCCTGTACAAGGTCAAGCATCCACTTCAGGGTCTCTTCCTCAACATCCTCCGGGACCGAAGCGCAGACATCCAAAAAATCCGCGCCGGCCTCTTCCTGCTGTACCGCCAGGCGCCGGATCTTCTTCTCATTCCTCTCCGCGATCGCCTTTCCGATCGATGGAATTGAGCCGTTGAGCTTTTCGCCAATAATAATCATCTGTTTTTTCTCCTCTCTTTCACTTTATCCAAATAAACAGCATCCGACAAATGCTATTGTGTTCTGACCATAGTAGTACGGGACGTCATTTTCCTTGCAGACTTCACTGACCAGCATACCATAGCCCTCCATGGAGGAGAAGGCTTTTTCAGGAAAACGGCAGGGTTCCGGGTAATTGCATTTTTCGCAGACCGTGCAGCCGCCGGCGCCCAGGCACAGGGATCCGGGGTACGCGGAAAGCACGTTTTCCGCGAATTTCATGAAGTTGGCTTTGTGGCGGCTCGAGGTTTCCATCATGGCTTCATAATCCATGGAATCCTCCAGCTGGCCGATGGTCTGGACGATCACGCCTCCGGAGTATTTTTCGACGACGCTTCTGCAGTGATCCAGATCTCCGCAGGCCGGCGGGCAGGTCCAGTTTTTCCCGTAGGCTTTGCACTTGCCCTCCGCGCACATTTCGCGCACTTCCTCGTGGAGCACGATGGTCTTCGGATCCAGCGGCACGGCGGTATCGAAGCCGGCGTCCTTTGCGATTTCAATTACATGATCTAAAACTGTCATAATTCCTCCGGAAACATCAGTTCTTCAACAAAACGATCCTGGAAGCCCGGATTGGACGCGAGCTCGATGAATTCGGTCCGCGCGGCCATTTCCGCAGCTCTTGATAAACAGGGTTCACTCAGCGCGCACATCAGCGCGCCGACACCGGCCGCATTTCCGACCGTTTCTATTTTTGACAGCAGCATCTTCGGGATCAGGCCAATGGCGCAGGCGCTTGCCGGCTGCATGTAATTCCCGAAGGCGCCGGCGATCAGCACTTTCTGAATGTCCTCGGCCTTCCTGCCCAGATGCTCCAGCATCAGCGCGATTCCCGCGGCCATGGCGCCTTTGGCCAGCTGTACCTCCCGGATATCCTTCTGGCTCAGGTAGATGCATGTGCCGGAACCGCTTTCTTCCGATATGACAAAACAGCGGAGCCCGTCAATGGTCCGGAGCCGGCGGCTCAGCGCCTGATGCTCCTCAGGAAGGTCTTCCGCGTCCGCGAACCTTCCGGTCTCGTCCAGGATACCGGCGTTCAGCATGGCCGCGGTGAGATCCAGCAGTCCGGAACCGCAGATCCCGCGGGGCTTTCCGCCTCCGATCACGGAATATTCCAGCATTCCCTTCCGGATCACCGCGTGGTCAATGGCGCCTTCCGCGCCGCGCATGCCGAAGGTGATCTTCGCGCCTTCAAAGGCGGGACCGGCGGCAGTGGAACAGGCAGCCATTCTCTGTCCGTCGCTGAGGACCAGTTCTCCGTTGGTGCCGATGTCGATCATGAGGGTCAGCTTGCGGACACGGTCCGCGCCGCAGGCAGTCATGACCGCGGCAGTATCAGCGCCCACAAAACCGGCGATACAGGGCAGCAGGAACAGTCTGGCGCGGGGGTTCCCCTGAAGTCCGTACCGCGAAGCCTGAAGCACCAGCGGTTCTGAAATGGCCGGGACGTAAGGCGAAAGCACAAGGCTTGAGGGATCGATCCCGAGGAACAGGTGATGCATGCAGGTATTGCCTGCGATCACCACGGAGTAAAGATCCGAAGACGCGGCGCCGGCCGCCTTCAGCGCTTCAGAAAGCAGTTCATTCACAGCTTTCCGGATCACGGAGGACAGTTTTTCCGTTGTATGCTGCATGGCGTAATTTGCCCGGCTGATCACGTCGGCGCCGAACTCCGCCTGCGGATTCATCGTTGTTTTCGTAGCCAGGATCTCACCGGTTTCCAGGTCGGTAAGATAAAGGACGACGGTGGTGGTACCGATGTCCACGGCGGCCGCAAGCAGCCGTCCGCCTTCTCTGAGATCCAGCAGCGTATCTTTGTAAAGCACGGCCTGGGGTTCATATGAAAAAGCTTCCAGCTTTCCTCTGAGGCCGTCCGCCATCACAGGATCCGGCAGGATCTCCGGCCCGCCGGCATTTTTTACCGCCTGCTTCAGACGCTCCCAGTCGGAACTGGGATCCTGAAGCGTCGCTTTTTCCACTTTCAGGCGGAGCGCGCGGACAGGAGGGTCAAGTTCCGGGGTTATTTCGGAACCTTCTGTCAGGATCTGGTGCCTGTCATCTCTGCGGACAAACACTGTCATGTCGCGGCTGATCCGGGCCTCGCAGGCCAGGACGCTTTTACGGATGCCGTTTTCCGAAAGGACGTCCACACGGCATTTTCCGCAGGTGCCTGCACCGCCGCAGGGCGCGTCCGGCCTAAGATCCGCGGCGATCTCCGCCTGAAGGACCGTCGTGCCGGGCCTTACCTCGATGGTGGTATTCTGTAAAGGAAAGCTGACTTTAAACATCGAAACACTCCGTACCGTTATACCGAGGAAAGGATCTTTATAAAAATGTCGCCGGTATAAGCCATATCGTCCGCGTCAAAAGCGTAGCGGAAATTGTCGGAAAAAAGGATCTGCGCCGAGGGAGGAAATTCCTCATCGGCATTCCACACGGCAAAGCGGATCGAAAGGCCGGGCATGAATTCAAATTCCCATCCGAAATCGCCCTTTTCATAAGGCGTTCCGCCAAGCGCCGCCATACGCCGCGCCACCTGTTCTTCTTTTCCCGCGAAGGTAAAGGCAAGCCTCCGGATACAGCGGTTGGTAAAATTTCTGAGATAGACCTCGCCCCAGGGATTATCCTGATAAGCGAGAAAC
>CADCQD010000052.1 GCA_902803485.1 uncultured Eubacteriales bacterium
CTGGGATAGAATACGTAAAAACTGAAGTATTCCGGGTCTGTTTCCAGCTTTTCCGCGGCGAAGACAAAAATGAGCGCCGCGATCAGGACGAAGGTGATGTCCCTGTAGGTCCGTTCCTTTATTCCGGTAAATCCGCGGTAGCTGATCACCAGCAGGATGAAAATGTAAATAAAACTCTGCCGGCAGGGAAGGCTGTTCGGAATATGAAGCCCGTGCCAGATGTAGTCCATGAACCGGGCGGAAAAACTGAAATAGTAAAACAGAAGAAGTATGGTATAGCCCAGTTTTTCCCGGAGCGTGATCCGCTTGTTCAGGTAAAAGAACGGGACCAGAAGAAATACGAAAACGCCGCAGTAAATATTCGGCCAGTGATCCAGGCCCGTGTGCACTTCCACGTTCACCAGGTGCCGGGAGATCATATCGAATACGGCGAAATAGCTGCGGAGACTGTCCTTCCAGTTAAAAGTCCCCGAGGCGGACGCGGTCATCGGGAAATACGCGATATAAGGGATCAGCAGCACCGATGAAAACGCGATGGCCAGCAGCGTGTATCCCATGAACTTCGCGAATTTCGCCCAGAAGTTCTTCCGCATCCTGCGTTCCACAGCCAGCAGGAAGAAGCAGTAGAAGAAGACGCCGATGCTGACCATGATCGAAATATAGTAATTTGTAAGAAGGGAGAATCCCAGCGCGGCGCAGTATAAAAGGCCGCGGTTTTCTTTAAACATCCGTTCCACGCCCAGAATGACCACGGGGAAGAGCCAGATGCAGTCGAGCCACATGACGTTCCAGTTATATGCTGCCATATAGCCGGAGAGCGCGTAGAAGATACCGAATAATACCGGCGGCCACCGGTCCATGCCTTCATTTTCGTGCTTCCGGTTCAGGTACCAGGTGACTGAAACGGAACAGAGTCCCAGCTTGATCACGATCAGCGCGGTGATAAACTCAATGATATATCCGGACGGACACAAAAACAGGAAAAGATTGGCCGGGCTGCACAGATAATACGCGATGATGGGAATAAAACTGGTGCCGGAGCCGATATTCCAGGTGTACATCATGGAGCCGCCGTGGGAAAACTTGTTTTTCAGCTCCTGGAAAAAGGGCGCGTACTGGTGATACAGATCAGTACGCAGGAAACACTGGTCGCCGAAGGGCCAGATGGCGCGTTCGATGAATACGATGATCATGACGATGACCGGGATCAGGAACGCGGCGATATACGGCGCGTAACGGATCAGCCTGGCGCGCGCGCGATTTTCACGGCTTCTTTTCGGATATACTTTTTTACCCGCGTGTATTCTGGGCATTCAGGCCTCCTTTTTAAAAATCAGAAATTTGCTGGCGAAATAATTCATGATTAAAACAAAAATACTGGAAATGACCTTAAAGAGCGGTTCGTTCAGATGAAGAAGCTCTACGGTCACGTAGATCAGTGCCGTTTCAAGACCGAGAGACATGAGCCGGCAGCTGACAAAGGGCAGGAGCTCCCTGAGGACGGTCCTCTTGTCCATGGAGGGACTGTCAAAAACGAAGATCTTATTCACGATAAAAGCAAAGGCGACCGCGCAGATCCAGGCCGTGCAGTTCGCGAGAACGATGTCCGCGCCGCCGGATCCGAACCTGGGCATGAGAAAATAGACCACATAATTTACGGCTGTCGTCAGCACGCCGGCAATGATATATGTGATCGTTTCGTAATTGAAAAATCTGCCGAAGACGCGGTGTTCAGTCAGGTATTTGAAAAAGCGAAGGCCCGACAAACGCCTGACGAGCCCTGAATCCAAAATTTTCTGTTTCATCAAAAGGTCCGGAGAATGTAAAAGTGCTTTACATTCCTTTTCCGCTATTTTATAATAACTCTGTATGGCGTGATTTTACAGGTCACAGGATGTATCATTATCTTAATATACATCACGTGAAATGTAAATCACTTTTTGGGTGTATAAAATGAGTGAAAAGCAATATAACAGAAGGCCGCCGGAGGACAGGGAGGAGAGGTACCCGCGTACTCCGGGAGGCGATAAAAAAGACAGAACAGCGGAACGGGGACGAAGACAGCAGGAGCAGCTGGATGCCGCGAGGAAACGGGATCTTTATATGATCGCCGGATTCATCGGCGTTCTTCTTATCGCGGTGGTCCTGATCCTGATCGTGACGAGAGATACACGGAAGGAGATCATGAAAACGTCTGAAGCCGAAAAGGAACAGACGGACGCGGAACTTCCGGACGAAGAGACGGTGATCGACGTAGCCGGGAAGAATCCCGAACCTTCCCGGGAGGATACCGGTGACGCAGGCACGCCGCGGGAAACAGAGGAAGAACAGAACCTGCCGGTGACCGGGGAAGAGAACGAAGCTGCCGTGTCTGAAGCTACGGAGCCTGTTTTACCTGATACGGAGCCTGTTACTACGGAAACAGAACCGGTTCCGGAAACGCCGGAAGCCGCGCCTGAAGAAACGCCTGCAGCACCGCCGCCGCCCGAGGCGCCCATTCCTGTAGCGTCATCCGTGAATGTCTCCGGACAGGTCGTGATCCCGTCCTGGATCATCCAGGACTTCCTGGATATTTCTCCCAGGAACCGGTCGGGACAGCCTATGCCGGTGGTACACGATATCGTGATCCACTGGGTGGCAAATCCGGGGACCACGGCTAAGGGCAACCGGGACTACTTCAATGATCTTGCGATCCCTGAGGCAAATCTGGAAGACATCAGCGCCAGCGCCCACTTCGTGGTCGGCCTTGAGGGCGAAGTGATCCAGTGTATTCCGCTGGAGGAGATGGCCTACGCGAATTATCCCCGGAACGGCGATACCATCAGCATCGAAGTCTGCCATCCGGACTGGGGCGGGAAATACAGTGATATTACTTACGCAAGCGTGATCAAACTGGCGGCTTACCTCTGCCAGCAGTACGGCCTGAACGCGGATCACATTATCCGCCATCATGACGTGAGCGGCAAGGACTGCCCGAAGTATTACGTGGAGCATCCGGAAGCGTGGGAGCAGCTGAAGCATGACGTGACGGTCTATCTCTCGCAGCATCCTGACATGCTGAGAGAGTTTCCCTGATCCATGCGGAAGGGAGCCGGGTCATCCGGGAAACTGAAGCTTTGAATGTACATAAAGGAGACGCGGAGCGTTTCCATCCTGTAAAAATCAATCTATGGAGGAACAAAAATGAAGATTCTGGTTATGAACTGCGGCAGCTCATCTCTGAAGTATCAGCTGATCGATATGGATAACGAAGAGGTCCTGGCAAAAGGCCTTTGCGAACGTATCGGCATCGACGGGTCCAAGCTGACACACCGTCCTCAGGGAAAGGACAGATATGAGATCGAGGTCGATATGCCTGACCACGGCGTTGCCGTGAAGCTGGTGCTGGAAGCGCTCCTGGACAAAGAACACGGCGTGATCGAATCTGAATACGAGATCGGCGCCATCGGACACCGGGTCCTGCACGGCGGGAAAGAGATCACGAAGTCCTGCATCGTGGACGAGCATGTTAAAGACGTCATCCGCGAGTGCTTTGACCTCGGCCCTCTGCATAATCCTGCAAACCTGATCGGTATTGAAGCTTGTGAAAAGGCTATGCCCGGAAAGATGAACGTAGCTGTATTTGATACCAGCTTCGGTATGGGCATGGAGCCCAAGGCGTACCGTTACGCGATCCCGGATAAGTACTATGATGAGTACGGCGTACGCCGTTACGGCTTCCACGGCACTTCCCACGCATTCGTTTCCAAAGAGGCGATCCGGTATCTGGATCTGGATCCGGAGAAGGGCAAGGTCATCGTCTGCCATCTCGGAAACGGCGCTTCCGTATCCGCTTCTGTGGGCGGCGTCTGTGTAGATACTTCCATGGGCCTGACACCTCTGGAAGGCCTGATCATGGGCACCCGTTCCGGTGATGTGGACGCGGCTGTGGTCCAGTACATTACGAATAAGGAAGGCTGCACCGTTGACGATACCCTCAATATCCTGAACAAGAAGTCGGGTATGCTGGCTCTGTCCGGCGTTTCTTCGGACTTCCGCGATATTGAAGCTGCCATTTACAATGGCGATGAAAAAGCCGCGATGGCGATGGAAGCTTATGTGCACCGCCTTGTGAAATACATCGGCGCGTATCATACGATCCTGAAAGGCGCGGACGCGCTGGTCTTCACCGCTGGTGTAGGTGAAAACGGCCCCATGGTGCGCCGGATGGTCTGCGAGTACCTGGAATTCCTGGGCGTGAAGATCGACGAGGAGAAGAACAAGAGCGCTTTCGGAAAACAGATCGTGCTTTCCACGGAAGATTCTTCGATGAAAGTCGCGGTGATCCCCACGAACGAGGAACTGGCGATCGCGAGAGATACCCTGAGTTTTGCAGAACAGTACAGATAATTATTTCAGATAAGAGGTTTTATGGCACAGTACGACCGTTCAAAGATCCGCAATTTCTGCATCATTGCCCATATCGATCACGGAAAATCCACCCTGGCGGACCGGATCATTGAAATGACAGGACTTCTGACCAAGCGGGAAATGCAGTCCCAGGTCCTGGACAATATGGACCTGGAGCGTGAGCGCGGCATAACGATTAAAGCGCAGGCGGTCCGGACGGTCTACCGTGCCAAGGACGGCAATGAATATATTTTCAATCTGATCGATACCCCCGGCCATGTGGACTTTAATTACGAAGTCTCCCGGTCCTTGGCGGCCTGCGACGGCGCGGTGCTCGTGGTTGACGCGTCCCAGGGGATCGAGGCCCAGACGCTGGCGAACGTTTATATGGCGCTGGACCACGACCTGGAAGTGTTTCCGGTGATCAATAAGATCGATCTGCCCAGCGCGGACCCCGAAGAGGTGGCAAAGGAGATCGAGGACGTGATCGGGATCGAAGCCATGGACGCGCCGAAGATCTCCGCGAAGACCGGATTGAACTGCGAGGAAGTGCTGGAGCAGATCGTACAGAAGCTGCCGCCGCCGGAGGGAGACGAGAACGCGCCGCTCAGGGCGCTGATCTTTGATTCCGTTTATGATTCCTATAAAGGCGTGATCGTTTTCATGCGGGTCATGGACGGGGAGATCCGTCCGGGCATGCGCGTAAGGATGATGGCTACCGGCGCGGAAGCGGACGTGGTGGAGACCGGATATTTCGGCGCGGGACAGTTTATTCCCTGCGAGAGCCTGTCCGCCGGCATGGTGGGATATCTGACGGCCTCCATTAAGAATGTAACGGATACCCGGGTGGGCGATACGGTTACGGACGCGAAGCGTCCCGCGCCGGAGCCGCTGCCGGGTTACAAAAAGGTCAACCCCATGGTCTACTGCGGGCTTTATCCCGCGGACGGCGCGCATTACAGCGATCTCAGGGACGCCCTGGAGAAGCTGAAACTGAATGACGCGTCATTGTTCTTCGAACCTGAAAACTCCGTGGCGCTTGGCTTCGGATTCCGCTGCGGCTTCCTGGGCCTTCTTCATCTGGAGATCATCGAAGAGCGGCTGGAACGGGAATACAATCTGGATCTCGTGACTACGGCGCCTTCCGTGGTCTACCGTATCCATAAGACCAACGGGGAAATGATCGAGCTTACGAACCCCACGAATATGCCGGCGCCTGCGGAGATCGATTATATGGAAGAGCCCATCGTGGCTGCGGAGATCATCGTGACTTCGGAATTTATCGGCGCGATCATGGATCTCTGCCAGGAGAGGCGGGGCGTTTATAAAAGCATCGAATACATCGAAGCAAAGAGGGCGATCCTGAAATATGACCTTCCGCTGAACGAGATCATTTATGATTTTTATGACGCGCTGAAGAGCCGTTCCCGGGGCTACGCCTCATTTGACTATGAGCTTTCCGGCTATATCCGGTCGGAACTGGTGAAGCTGGATATCCTGGTGAACCGGGAGGAGATCGACGCGCTGTCCTTCATCGTATATGCGGGAAACGCGTATGAGCGTGCCCGGAAGATGTGTGAAAAGCTGAAGGACAATATTCCCCGGCATCTCTTTGAGATCCCCATCCAGGCGGCCATCGGTTCGAAGATCATCGCGAGGGAGACGGTCAAGGCTGTCCGGAAGGACGTGCTCGCGAAGTGCTACGGCGGCGATATCACCAGAAAGAAGAAGCTCCTGGAAAAACAGAAGGAAGGAAAGAAGCGCATGCGCACCTTCGGAAGCGTCGAGATCCCGCAGGATGCGTTCATGTCCGTACTGAAGCTGGATGAGACCTGAGAATGGAAATGAGACGGAGATCTATATACACATTCCGTTCTGCGTGAAGAAATGCGCGTATTGTGATTTTTATTCGCATCCGGCGGAGCCGCTTCAGATGGATGCCTATTTTGATATGCTTTCGGAAGAAATCTCCTTGTCCCCGTATACGGGGCGGGAGGTTTCTTCTGTTTATTTCGGCGGCGGAACGCCCAGCCTTGCGGATCCTCTGAAGATCCGGGGGATCCTGGATCAGCTCCGGAAAGAGTTCCGGATCCTTGCGGACGCGGAGATCACCATTGAGATGAATCCGGGCACGGTAAGCCGGGAAAAACTCCGGATCTACAGAGAGTCCGGGATCAACCGGCTGTCCGTGGGCCTCCAGAGCTGTTCGGATGAAATGCTGAAAAAGCTCGGAAGGATCCATACCTTCCGGGATTTTTCGGATACGTTCTGGATGGCAAGAGAAGAGGGATTCGAAAATATTAGCCTGGACCTGATCTCTGGCCTGCCCGGGGAGACCCCGGAGATCTTCCGGGATTCGCTGGAAAAAGCCATCGCGTTTGCCCCGGAACATATTTCCGTCTACTCACTGATCATTGAGGAAAACACACCGTTTTACGCCTTATACGGACCTTCCGGAAAGAAGCGGGGAGAGCTTCCGGATGAAGAAACGGAACGCGGGATCTCCCATCTGGCGGACCGGGTCCTCGAGGCCTCCGGTTATGAGAAATATGAGATCTCGAATTACGCGAAATGCGGATATGAAAGCCGGCACAACCTGGGATACTGGACCGGCGTTCCGTATCTGGGATTCGGCGCGGCAGCAGCGTCCTACGTAGGCGGCAGACGGTTCAGGAACGCCATGGATGATGATTACCTCAGCCTGCCGTATGAAGAATGCGAGGTGCTGGAAAAAGAAGATCTGATGGCGGAAATGATGATCCTGGGACTGCGGCTCACGAAGGGGGTATCACTTTCTTCGTTTCAAAAACGTTTCGGTAAAGACCTTATGGAAGTTTACGGACCGGTCGTAGAAAAATACCGGTCCCTCGGAGCGCTTGCGCTTTCCGGGGACCGGCTGTTTCTTACGGATTACGGCATGGATGCCGCTAATGTCGTTATGGCTGATTTTCTGTAGATCCTGTCTCGGACGGGAGCTCCTCCGGTGATTCCGGAGGATCGGTTTCCGGAGGATCGGTTTCCGGAGGATCCGTTTCCGGAGGTCTGGTTTCCGGAGGTTTCGTTTCCGGCGGCCTGGTTTCCGGAGGTTTCGTCTCCGTGGGCTTTGTCTCCGGCGGTTCCGTCTCTGTCTCTTCTGTTTCCGGTTCTTCAGAAGTTTCCGGCTCCTGAGGCTTATGGAAGGAGCAGATGGTGCCCAGATATTCTACAGGAGCCTTGAACGCGGTGTCGCTGGTTTCGGAACCATCGTCATCCATGGGATCGATGGTCAGATAGACCCTGGCTTCGACCTGGTTTTTCGGGCAGTTTTCTGACGCGGGAAGTCCGGAGCCCAGGCAGATATGGAACAGGGAATGACGGTTGCAGTATTCCCGGGGCGCCGTACCCGGCGCAAAGTACTCTTCATAGACGTGGCAGCCGGGATCCCCGCAGACGTCGCAGACGCCGTCCTTCGCGAGCAGGCCGGATTTGCTGCAGATCCTGACTTTCTCCAGGCCCGTGTAGTCAAATCCGGGATCCGTAAGGCCCGCGTGGATCCTGGACATGATCTTCTGCCAGATGATCCTGTGGTAGCCGGGGCTTACGCCGAAGCTTTTATTTGAATCATAACCGGACCAGATGCCCGCGGTATAATACGGCGTGTAACCGATGAACCAGATATCGTTCGCGTCTGTCGTGGTACCGGATTTACCTGCGGCGGACATCCCGGGCAGCCGGCATTCTCCGCTGGTCGCGCCCACGCCGTACTGCGGCCAGATCACGAATTCCGGCGTAATGCTTGCTTCCATCGCGCTGGTCAGGAGCTTTGCAGTCACGGTCTTCAGGATCTTGGTAGGCTCCGGCTCATTGCTCATCAGCACGTTCCCGTTCGCGTCTGTGACCCTGGTCCAGAAAACGGGACGGTTATAGGTGCCGCAGTTCGCGATGGCGGCGTAAGCCGCGGTCATTTCCAGATTCGTCGTGCCGTAGGTGAGTCCGCCTAAAGGAAGCACCGGGGTCTTATCCTGGGGAACCAGCGTCGAGATGCCGAAGGCCTTCGCGTAGCGGACTGCGGTATTTTCCGTGACAGTATTTTCCATGCATCTGATCGCGAGGATGTTCATGGAAGCCATGATCCCGAAACGGATATTGGCATAGCCCATATACTGGGTCCCCCACCAGTTGGCAATGCTTTTGCCGTTGACTGTGAGGGGAGAATCATAGTATGTGGAAGCCAGTGTGTCTCCGGCGGTATCCAGCGCCGGCGCGTAGGTGGTGAGGATCTTAAAGGTGGAACCCGGCTGGCGTGTGGAATCCACCGCGCGGTTCAGCACCAGAGATCCGATCTGGTCTTTATCCCCGCGGCCTCCCACAAGACCCAGCACATGGCCGTTCGTCTGGTCCATGATGACCACGGAGACCTGGGGCTCAATGGTGCTGTAAATGGTTTCTGAAACCAGAGTTCCCCCGGTTTCTTCCAGGACGTGGTCCCTGAACTGCGAGGCGCACTGCTTCAGTGTCTCTTCATCCGGGAAGGTCAGCTGGAACTTGGGCTGTCCAAGATCATCCTGGTAATACTTTTTTACGTTGGATTCATCATAATAGGTCTGGGTACCGTCAGGCAGTTCCAGGGTCAGCCGGTAGCCGAGGGCATATTCCAGATAATTCATGATGCTGCCGTCCGTGCCGGATACGATGTAATTTTCCGGATCATTGATCTCCTGTTCCGCGGCTTCCTGGACGGCGGGGTCCAGCGTGGAATAGATCCTGAGGCCTCCGCTGTACAGGAGGTTATAGGCCTGGGTATCCGTATAGCCCAGCCTCAGCTGCAGCTCCTGAAGCACGTCCTCAAACACCGCGTCCGTAAAATAGGAAAATGCGTGTTCATTATAGGCGGTATATGAGGAATTTACGGTCTGGATCCTTTTATAGACGTCTGTGGAAAGGGCGGCGTCGCAGGACTCCTGGGAAATATAGCCGTCATTCATCATATAGCGCAGCACGATCTCACGGCGCTTCTGGTTGTTCTCCGGATGCGTGATGGGATTGTAGCGCGTGGGATTGCTGGTGATGGCGGCGAGGACGGTGCATTCGGAAAGATCCAGTTCTGAAACGTCTTTTCCAAAGTAGCGCTTGCTGGCGACCTGGACTCCGAGGCAGTTGCTGCCCAGGTTGATGGTGTTCAGATAATAGGTGATGATATCCTTCTTGCTGATCTCCTGTTCGACCTTCAGCGCCAGATACTGTTCCTGGAGTTTCCGGACGATCCGGTCTCCCAGATTATTTTCCATCCCGCCTTTGAACACATTGTTTTTAATGAGCTGCTGGGTGAGCGTGCTGGCGCCCTGAGAAAGGGAGCCGCTGGTGATGCCCGTAAACAGCGCGCGGAGGATCCCTTTGATATCCACCCCGTCATGGGTGAGGAAACGGGCGTCTTCCATCGCGATAAATGCGTAGATCAGATTGGAGGGCAGCTGCTCATAGGATACGGATTCCCGGTTGGAGCCGCTCTGGATCAGCTCCTGGGTAATGGAACCGTCAGAAGCATAGATCAGGCTTTTGGTCTCCGTGGGTTTGATGGAATCGATATCTGATATGGACGGAGCTGTCTCTATGATCTTGGATACCGCGCCGGCGCCCACGAAGAGCATGATGGCAAGGCCACCGATGATCAGCCCGATGACCAGGGAGAAGATGAACATCAGCGTCCGGTTCTTCTGCCTTTCCCTCGTGCCCGTGATCTGTTCAATTTTCCTCGCGACCGATTTTCTTCTGAAATCCATCTGCGGCTCCTCAGTTCGAAAGATAATAGGTATTCTGATAGTACCATAAATCATTGCAAAAGTCCACCTTGAGGAAATCCGGCAAATAGTGTATAATAACTTAGTTGAGGTTTTTTATGGAAAAGGAATACAATGCGGTCCTGTATCACGCGGACGGTTATTATGAAGAAAAAAAATCCAAATTCTATTCCGACGTCTTTCCTCTTTCCGGAGAGGAAGAGGTGGAACAGCACATGCAGCTGATCCGCAAAAAGTATTACGACGCGTCCCATCATTGCTATGCCTATACCCTGGGCAAACGCCAGGAGTACGTCAAATGCTCGGACGCGGGCGAGCCGCAGGGGACGGCCGGATATCCGATGCTTTCCGTGCTGCAGGGACTGAAGGTCTGCGACTGCCTGGTGGTGGTGACGCGGTATTTCGGCGGCACGCTGCTTGGTACCGGCGGACTGGTCCGTTCCTATACGAAGGCGGCTCAGAGCGCCCTGGACCACGCGGTGATCGCCCATAAAAAGCTGTCAGACCTTTTGCTGATCGAAACGGATTACGGAGGCTACGGCAGGCTTCAGTACTATTTTGAAAAGGCAGGGCTTCTGCCCAGCGGGCAGGAGTTTACGGATAAAGTCGCCATACAGCTTCCTGTATTTGTGGATGACACAGAGCGGGTCATCCGCGCCGTTACCGAAGAGACCAACGGCAGGGCGCGGATCGAAAAGCTGAAGCAGATCTACGCGGCAGCCGTCGGCAGAGAGACGATGCTGTTTGACTCATAAAAGGAATAAGAAGAAACAATGAAGAGAGAAGATATCAGAAATGTGGCGATCATCGCCCATGTAGACCACGGTAAGACCACACTGGTCGACTGCATGCTCCGCCAGAGCGGCGTTTTCCGGGAGAACCAGGAAGTCGTTGAGCGTGTAATGGATTCCAACGCGCTGGAAAGAGAGCGCGGGATCACAATTTTGTCAAAAAATACTGCTATCATGTATCAGGGCACCCGGATCAACATCGTGGATACGCCGGGCCACGCGGATTTCGGC
>CADCQD010000053.1 GCA_902803485.1 uncultured Eubacteriales bacterium
ATAAATAAAGCCTTCATTGTCCATATAGCCCAGGTCGCCGGTATAGACCCAGGTAAGGCCGTCCGAGTGTTTTTTCAGCGTCTGTGCCGTTTCCTCCGGATGGTTCATATATTCTTTCATCACGGTAGGGCCTGCCAGAAGGATCTCTCCTTCAGTTCCGTAAGGAACCTCCTGATCTGTACCTGGTTTTACGATCTTAATATAAGTGTCCGGGAACGGGATGCCGATACTGCCCTCTTTTGACATGGTGGGCGGCGTCAGGCAGCAGGCGGTCACGGTCTCCGTAGTGCCGTACCCCTCGCGGACCTGAATGACCGCATTATGGTCATACAAAAACTTGTCCAGTTTCTTTTTTAATTCGATGGACAGAGAATCTCCGCCGGAAAAAACACCCTTCAGGCTGGAAAGATCTTTCCCGTCCATAGTATCCAGTCGGAGCAGCGCCTCATACAGCGTAGGCACACCGGCGATAAAATTGCATCTGTACTTAACGATCTGTTTCGCGTAGGATCTCGCCGTAAATCTGGGGATCAGGATACATCTTCCCCCCTGGGAAAGCATGGTATGTATACATACCCCCAGGCCAAAACCATGGAACAAAGGCATGGCAGCAAGCATCTTATCACCGGGCCGGAACATAGGGTTCGTAGCGACTACCTGCTGTCCAAGAGCGTTGAAATTTTTATTTGTCAGGACTATGCCCTTCGTAACGCCTGTGGTGCCTCCGGAATACAGAATGACTGCCGGATCATCAGCAGACCGCTCGACTCTGTAATTATAGAAGCAGGCGGTGGAAAGACGCATGAACTGCTTCCAGCTGATGATAGGCGCGTCCTTGGGGATCTTCTGGATCTTCCGGCCTTCCGTCAGCATATATCCGTACTTCAGCGGCTTGCTCAGGGCATCCTGCACCCGGGCGATGATGATATTGACGACTTTGGTATTTTGACGGATCCGCTCAAATTTTCCGTAAAACTGGTCCAGCGTAATGGCTGTCACGGAGTTGGATTCATTCAGGTAAAACTCGATCTCCTTCTCAGCAGAAAGCGGATGGATCATATTCGCGACAGCGCCGGTAAGATTGACCGCATAGAACATGTAAATGGCCTGCGGGCAGTTCGGCATAGCGATCGTTACACGATCATTTTCACGCACACCGATGACCTTCAATGCCCGCGCGCAGCGGTGCACCTCCTTCACCAGTGTTTTGTAAGTGGTGGATACGCCCATGAAATCAAAGGCGGTATAATTGGGATATTTCTCCGCGATCAACTCCACGGCTTCAAACATCGTCCCTTCAAAATAATTCAATGTAAAGGGGATATCGCCGAGAGAATTGATCCACGGAGCTTTTGCGGTGATTTCCGGCATGAATTGTTTCTCCTTTTCGGGAAGCCTGCGTTCTTGCGAAATCCGCGTAAGTATGGTATCTTTTCCTTAAATACCCGAAGGGAGAAGCCCATGCTTTCCATTCAAATCAAAGATCTGAAAAAATTCACGTCACTTCTTTTCACGGAAGATACATTTGATAAATTCTGTCTGCATGACGCTGCATTTAAAACTGCTCTGACCACAAGGATCGACGGGAGCAGCAATTCGGATTTCTACAGGGAAGGCGAAGATATTCCGGCTTCCGCTTATGTATACTGGTCAGAGATCCGTCCGGTCTGTGTTTCCCTGATCCGCGGAAACCGTCTTCCGGTCTCCTTCCGGCTGGTCCTTCTGACCTCCGAGGAGATCACCCGCCAGATGCTGCAGAGATCCGGATTCACCAGTTGTCCGGTAACTTCCCTGACCCTGAATATTACTTACAAGGAAGGCGAGCTGTATCTGACGACCGGCATTTCATATCAGGATTTTACTCTGGATAAGACCCTGGAAAAATACTGGGACAGCACAGTAACCGCCTTCCTTGAAAAGCATGCGCTGAATTATATGGAGGCCTGAACGGCTGTGATGGCGATCACGCCCACGATGTCTTCAGAAGAGCAGCCGCGGGAAAGATCATTCACAGGAGCTGCGATACCCTG
>CADCQD010000054.1 GCA_902803485.1 uncultured Eubacteriales bacterium
GACGTTATACTCCGGCCCTTTCTTCTCCGCCGCGTATTTCCTTGCCACCTTAATGGCGCACTCATTCGCCTCCGCGCCGGAATTGCCGAAGAAGACCTTCTTCATTCCGGTCCGTTCGCAGAGCATTTCAGCGAGCCGGGCTCCGGGCTCCGTATAGTACAGATTGGACACATGCTGCAGCTTCTCGATCTGTCCGATCACTGCTGCCTTCCAGTCCGGATCTCCGATGCCGAAAGCAGTCACTCCGATCCCGGTGCCCATATCGATGTAGCGTCTGCCCTCGGTGTCATAAATGACAGAACCTTCGCCGTGGTCCGCTTCCACCGGGAAACGCGCGTAGGTATGCGCAATATATTTCGCGTCCAGTTCCTTCAAATTACTCATCGTTCCTATCTCCTCCGTAAACCATGGTGCCTGCGCCTTCATTTGTCAGAAGCTCCATTAAGATCGCGTGGGGCACCCGTCCATCCATAATGATGACCTTGTGCACACCGCGCCTGATCGCGTCAATGCAGCATTTCACCTTCGGGATCATGCCTCCGGAAATAATCCCCTCCTGGAACAGCATATCCGTCTCCTTAAGGCTCACGTCCGCGATCAGGGAATCCGGATCATGCTGGTCCCTGAGGATCCCCCGGACGTCCGTCATCAGGATGAAACGCTTCGCGCCCAGGGCGCCCGCGATCCTGGCTGCCGCCGTATCGCCGTTGATGTTGTACGCGTTGCCTTCCCGGTCGCAGCCGATGGTGCTTACCACAGGGATATATCCCTTCTCCAGAAGGTCCAGCACCGGTTCGATATTTACTTCCGTGATCTCGCCCACATAACCGAGTCTGGGATCCTTGATCTCCGCCTGTAAAAGCCGTCCGTCCATACCGGATATGCCCATGGCGTTTCCGCCCTTCATTTCCAGCAGATTCACCAGGGTCTTATTGATCTTGCCCGCCAGGACCATCTGAACGATATCCACGGTCTCTTTGTCTGTTACGCGAAGGCCGTCCACAAATTCAGGGACCTTGCCCAGCTTGCCCATCAGCTCGGAGATCTCCGGGCCGCCGCCGTGCACCAGGACGACCCGCACGCCGATCAGGTGGAGAAGGACGATGTCCTCCATGACCTGCATCTTCAGATCCTCATTGACCATGGCATTGCCGCCATACTTGATCACGACGATCTTCCCGGTATAACGTTTGATATAGGGCAGCGCCTGCACCAGAACACGGGCCCGCTCCGCATTCGAAAACATTTCCATGGATTCTCCTTTTTGGCATGAAACGCTCTGCATTTCTTCAGCTTCTGTAGTCCGCGTTGATGGATACGTAATCATAGGTCAGGTCGCAGCCCCAGGCTGTGGCCTCTTCCGCTCCGCATGCCATGTCGCATTCAATATGTATCTTCTCTTCCGAAAGGATCGCAAGCGCCTGCGCTTCATCAAAAGGCTGGATCCTGCCGTCCGTATAAAAGTTGACTTCTCCGCTTTCTCCTGAGATATCGATCCGGATCACGGCCGGATCAAATACCGGGCCCGCGTAGCCCAGCGCGCATAAAATGCGGCCGCAGTTCGCGTCTCTTCCGAAGATCATAGCCTTTACCAGGCTGGATCCCGCAACAGACCGCGCCAGCGTACGGGCGTTTTCCTTCGTATCCATATGCTTTACGCACACTTCGATCAGCTTCGACGCGCCTTCGCCGTCCGCTGCCATTTTCACAGCCAGAGTCCTGCAGACGGTACCGAGGGCTTCCCGGAACAGTTCGAAGCTCTCGTCTTCTTCCGCGATCAGCCGGTTTCCCGCAAGGCCGTCCGCAAAAGCCAGCAGCGTATCATTCGTACTGGTATCACCGTCCACGGTGATCATATTGAAGGTATCCGGAACCACGCTGCTCAGAGCTTTCTGAAGAAGCTCCTTTTCAATGGCGGCGTCTGTAGCGATATATCCAAGCATGGTGCACATATTGGGATGGATCATACCGGAACCCTTGCTCATACCGCCCAGGGTCACCTGCACCGTTCCCTCTCCGTCCGCGCCGGGAAGCTCGATCGTCACCGCGAATTCCTTATTTACGGTGTCCGTAGTCATGATGGCCTTGCTGGCTTCCGTTCCCGCTTCCTCCGTGTCTGAAAGCGCCGGGACCAGAAGGTCAATGCCGCCCTTCAGCTTTTCCATGTCGATCACCGGACCGATGACGCCGGTGGAGCCAATGAGCACTTCTTCTTTCTGAAGGCCCAGGACTTCTGCCGCGTAAGCTGCCGTATCTTCACAGACTGCCATGCCTTCCGCGCCGCATCCCGCGTTCGCGATGCCGGTATTTACCACCACCGCCTGCACCTTGCCGCCGCTTTGCACGATCTTGCGGTCCCAGAGGACAGGCGCGGCTTTTACGATATTCGATGTAAAGGTGCCGGCCACAGTGCAGGGCACGCTGCACCAGAGCATGGCCATGTCCTTCCGGCCTTCATATTTGATGCCGGCCGCGGCCGCCGCTGCCTTAAAGCCCTTCGCTTTTGTCACTCCGCCCGGGATTTCCCTGATTTTCATTTTCATCTCCTATAAACTCCGTGATATTCTCTTTATTCAGCAGATATTCGTAATAATTCACGTCCGACCGGGTCCAGCCGATCTTATTCCAGAAGGCATTGCCGGCATCATTGGACTTAAAGGCGATGAGGGCGATCTTATTGATGCCCATCTTTCTGAGTTCCCGCATACAGAACTCCACCATACTGCGCCCGATGCCTTTTCTCCGGAATTCCTCCGCCACACATACATGATACATGGCGCCCTGCCGGCCGTCGGAGCCGCAGAGGATCGATCCGATGATCCGCCCGTCGAACTCCGCCACTACGGAGGTGGTGGGATTGCGGCGGATAAAACGTTCCACGTCCTCTCTGGAATCATCCAGCGCCCGGATGCCGAAACCGCGGATGGTCATCCACAGCGCCCGGACGTCATCATAATCATCTGTCGTCATCGGCAGAATGTGAACTTCACTCATAATGCACTACCAGCCCGGTATCTTCCGCGCATCCCAGAAGCAGATTCATATTCTGAATGGCCGCGCCCGAAGCTCCCTTTCCCAGATTGTCAAAACGGGAAACCAGGAGGATCCGGTCGTCATTCCCGTAAATACTGACTTCCATATCATCCCGGCCTTCGAAGGCGTTTCCGGAAAGGAAGCCCCCTTCATCTTTTTTCTCCGTAAAGTGAACGAGTCCCTTTTCGTAAAAGCTTTTGTATGCCTCGGAAAGGTCCCGCACCGTACCCTTCAGGTCTTTTTTGAACAGCGGTACGGTCACCTCCATCCCGGCGTAGTAATCCGCGACGATGGGACAGAATACCGGCGGTTCCGTAAGACCGCAGACCTTTACCATTTCCGGCAGGTGCTTATGCGTCTGGGTGATCCCGTACTGCCGGGGCGCGTCAAGGAGCTTTGCCCTGTCCTCCGACTCATACTCAGCGATCATCTTCTTTCCTCCGCCGGAATAACCGGTCAGGGAAAAACAGGTCAGCGCAGTATCCTTTGAGATCAGGCCGGCCTGTACCAGCGGATACACCAGGGAAATAAAGCCGCTGGCGTGGCAGCCCGGATTCGCGATCCTTCCGGCGCGCGCAACCGCTTCCTTCCCGGCGATCTCCGGGAATCCGTAAGTCCAGCCTTCCGCCGTGCGGTGCGCGGTAGAAGTATCGATCACTTTCACTTTCGGATCATCAATGAGAGAGACCGCTTCCACTGCCGCC
Source organism: uncultured Eubacteriales bacterium (assembly GCA_902803485.1). Lineage (GTDB taxonomy): Bacteria > Bacillota > Clostridia > Lachnospirales > Lachnospiraceae > UBA1267. The sequence continues at coordinate 3,738 of CADCQD010000054.1, forward strand.
GCGTCCGGAAGGCACAGGAATACGATGTCCGCGGTATTCAGCATTTCTTTTCTCGCCGCCGGATCCTTCCTCAGATCCTCAGAAAGCGTCAAAAGTTCCAGGTCCGTCCGTTCCTGCAATCTGTCATGGATCCGAAGTCCCGTGGTACCTGCCGCACCGTCAATGAATACTTTGATCATAATCCGTTCCTTTGCTTCTTCTTAGTTCTCAGATTCTTCAGGATCTGGCCAGCTTCATTTTCAGATCCGCGATCTGCCTTTTCACGGAATCATAAGAGGTGCCGCCTTCAGAACTGCGTTTTTTCACGCAGGTCTCCAGGCTGATCTCATCGTAAAGGTCCTCTGTAAAGAGCCCGCTGTATTCCTGATAGGTATCAAGCGGCAGAGTCTCCAGTACCCGGCCTTCCCGGATACAGCGGGAAACCAGTTCTCCGCTGATCTTATACGCCTGCCGGAACGGCATTCCCTTCTTTACCAGATAATCCGCAAGGTCCGTGGCATTGATGAAACCGCCCTGCGCGGC
>CADCQD010000055.1 GCA_902803485.1 uncultured Eubacteriales bacterium
CGGCGCCGCCTGCGTCATCACGTTCCAGGCAGCGAAGATCAAGCAGGGACAGCGGATGTTTACCAATTCCGGCTGCGCGGCCATGGGTTATGGTTTCCCGGCGGCGCTGGGCGTGGCTGTTTCTGATAACAGCCGGCGCACCATCTGCATCGACGGCGACGGCAGTATCATGATGAATCTTCAGGAGCTGGCGACGGTTGCCTATAACAAGCTGGATATGAAGATCTTCATTCTGAACAACAACGGCTACCTTTCGATCCGCCAGACACAGCGCAACCTGTTCCAGCCGCCTTTCATCGGTATCGACAGTGAAAGCGGCGTCGGCTTCCCGGATTTCGGAAAGCTTGCGGCTGCCTTCGGGCTTCCGTACTTCAGGATCGAAGGCGAGGCGGACGCGGACGGGATCCTGGAGCAGGTGCTGAACTGCGAAGGCCCGTGCATCTGTGAAGCCGTGGTGGATCCGGATCAGAACTTTGAACCGAAATCCTCTTCCAAGGTCCTTCCCGACGGCAGGATCGTATCGCCCTCCCTGGACGATATGGCTCCCTTCCTGGACCGGGAGGAATTTGACAAGATCAGGTACAGAAAATGATTAAACATGTGATTTTTGACCTGGACGGTACGCTTCTGGACACCAGAAGAGGGATCATCGACAGCGTAAAGTACGCGGCAAAGGAACTGGGGTTCCCCGAGCTTCCTCATGAGACCCTGCTGAAATTCGTGGGGCCGCCTATCCAGCAGTCCCTGATGACCTTCTACGGCTGCGATCCGGAAACGGCCCAGAGGGGCGCCAATATCTTCCGGGATTATTACAAAACCACGACCCTGCTGGAAGCAGAGCCTTATGAAGGCATCTACGAGCTGTGCGGGAAGCTGAAGGACAACGGCATCCGGATGGCTGTCGCCACCTACAAACGGGAAGACTACGCCCTGACGCTTCTCAGACATTTTGATTTCCATAAATACTGCGACCCGATGCACGGCGCGGATAATAACAACGTGCTTCGGAAGGAGGACATCGTAAAGCTGTGCCTGGATGAAATGGGCGCGACGGTCCATGACAGCGTGCTCATCGGAGATACCGAACACGATGCCCTGGGCGCGGCAAAAGCCGGCACCCACTTCCTCGCGGTCCTCTACGGATTCGGTTTTCAGACCGCGGAAGACGTCCGGGACTATCCCTGCATCGGCGCAGCGGCGACACCGCTGGAGATCGCTGATATTCTGCTGTCAGGAAGCAGCGGCCCCGCCGGAGACCGCTGATATTCTGTTTTCAAAAGGAGCATCATGAAAACTGTGGTAATCACCGGCGCTACCGGGGCGATCGGGCGCGCGCTGATCAGGATATGCATCAAAGAGGGCTATGAGGTCCTTGCCGTCGTGCACCGGGATTCTCCCCGGGCTAAGGAACTGGACAGCATCCCGCACTGCCGGGTGATGCGTCTGGATCTGGACGAATACGGCGGCGCTATGGAGGAACTTCAGAAGCAGGGAATATCCCTTGACGGATACGAACTGTTTTTCCATCTGGCATGGATGGCGCCCTTCGGAAAAGACCGGGACGACCCTGCCCTGCAGCTTCGGAATATCCAGGCTGCCCTCGCGGCAGTCCGGTTCGCGAAGGATCTGGGATGCGCGGCCTTCATCGGCACCGGTTCACAGGCGGAGTACGGCCGGACAGAAGGCATTTTGTCTCCGGATACCCCGGCCCGTCCGGAAACCGGTTACGGCATAACAAAACTATGCGCCGGGCAGCTGACCCGCCTTTCCTGTGAGCAGCTGGGGCTCCGCCATATCTGGTGCCGCATCCTGAGTGTTTACGGTCCCTATGACCGGGACCAGACGCTGATCAGTACCGCCGTGATCCGGATGTCCGCCAATGAGGAGACCGAATTCACTCCCTGCGATCAGATGTGGGATTATATCTATTCGGATGACGCCGCCAGGGCAATTCTTCTGGCCGCTCAGAAGGGCGAAAGCGGAAAAGTCTACATGATCGGAAGCGGCGAAGTCCATCCGCTGAAGGAATATATTGAAAAGATCGCGGAGATCACCGGCTACCGCAAAGAGATCGGTTTCGGAAAGCGGCCGTACAATGACAAGCAGGTCATGTATCTTCAGGCGGATATCCGGGAACTGGAAAAGCTCGGCTTCCGGACGCAGGTCAGTTTTGAAGAAGGGATCCGGAGGATCCTCCGCTGGCGGAACCCGCAATAAGGAGTACAACATGAAAAAGCCCCTTTTTTCCGAACTGCGGACGATCTATGAAACATCGGCCGCGGATCCCCATACCTACCGCCTGACCATCAAGCTGAAGGATCTGGTGGACGGCAGCGTCCTGCGGCGTGCCGCGGATCAGACCATGGAACGGTATCCCTATTTCCGGGTAAAGCTTTGTAACGACGGCGGCTGTCTCTTCTTTGAAGATAATCCCGCGCCGGTACCGGTCCTTCATACAAAGAAAAGGATCGTTCTGGGCGGAGCGCAGACGGCGGGGCACCTTTTGGCGTTCTGCTACTGGAAAAACAGGCTGTACATCGACGTATACCATGGGCTGGCGGACGGCGGGGGCATCATGCCGCTGCTTAAGACCCTGTTCTACTACTACTTCTCTGATTTCTACGAAGTAACACTGTCTTCTGAAGGGATCCGCCTCAGCGGCAGCGCCGTATCACCGGAAGAATGGGAAGACCCGGCGGAGCGTCCCCTCAATAAGGAACGGTCAGGACTTGCCGCCAAGTGGGATCAGCCGGCCTTTCAGATCAGGGCCGGAGGCATCGCGCGCATCACGCCCGACAGTATCGTATACAATCTGCGCATTCCCGAAAAAGAGTTTATGCGCTTCAATATTTCAAATGACGGGAGCCCCGCGACCATCGTGGCGCTGATCCTGGCGCGGGTCATCGACCGGCTGCATCCGGAAAAGACCCTTCCGCCGGTGATCGCCATGTGCGTAAATCAGCGGAAAGCGCTGCGCTCGCCGCTGGCGCACCAGAGCCTGGTGGGTGACGTCCGCCTGCCGTATTACGGCAGGATCCGCGAGCTCCCCTTTTCCACCCAGGCCACCTGTTTCCGCGGTATGGTGACGCTGCAGTCTGACGACGATATGGTCCTGGACGAGATCAGGGAATACCAGTCGCTGATGGAACACCTGAAGACCCTCGGAAGCGACGCCGAACGGCAGGCTTTATGTCAGGAACGGATGCGCCAGCTGTCCGGCTGTTTCACGGCAACTGTCAGCTATGTGGGAAAAGCTTCTTTCGGCGAAATGGAACGGTATATCCAGGAAAACGAAGCACTGCCCTCCACTGCTCTCCCCTCCTCCCACGTTCCTCTGACAGTGGAAATGAGCGCGGTAAACGGCTATTTCTTCCTGAATTTTATCCAGTATTTTCAGGAATCCGATTATTTCTCCGCATTTATCCGCGAGCTTCGGGATAACGCCCTGGACTACGACGTCCTGAACGTGGCGGAGGCCCGTTATCCTCAGATCGAGCTTCCCATCTGAGCCCGGCTTGCTCCTGGTGCTTCAGTGAACTATGACATCAACTACCTAATTATGCCGCCGGCATCCGGCTTGCCCCTGGTGCCCCCGGCGGATTACATGAAAGAAACAAGGCGGCCGCGCTTTTCCTTAAAAAGTGCTGCCGCCCCGTTTCTTTCATGAATGGTTTTTCTGTATTTGTTTACAGTTTCATCGCGTATACGCTGTCAATAGCTGTAACGAACAGTACGTCCTGATCCTTGCCGCCCAC
>CADCQD010000056.1 GCA_902803485.1 uncultured Eubacteriales bacterium
CGAAAAGATCGCGGAACTGCATAAGGATAAAAAGATCGACGGCCTGACGGCGGTGAATGATGAATCCTCCAGCCGTGAAGGTACAGGTACCCGGATCGTGATCGAGCTCAGGCGCGACGTGAATCCGAACGTCATCCTGAACCAGCTGCTCCGCCATACCCAGATGGAAGATACCTACGGCGTCATTATGCTGGCGCTGGTCAACGGTGAACCGAAAGTCCTGAATCTTCTGGATATGCTGAAGCATTATATCCGCCATCAGGAGAATGTGGTCACGCGGCGGACGAGATTTGATCTCGCGAACGCGGAAAAGCGCGCGCACATCATTGAAGGCCTGCTGATCGCTCTGGACAACATTGATGAAGTGATCCGGCTGATCCGGGCGGCCGCGAATGTGCAGGAAGCAAAAGAAAGCCTGATGAATGCCTTCGGGCTGACAGACGCCCAGGCGCAGGCCATCGTGGATATGCGTCTCAGAGCGCTGACCGGTCTGGAAAGAGCCAGGCTGGAAGAGGAATACGCGCAGCTGAAGAAGACCATTGAAGAGCTGAGGGCGATCCTGGCGGATGAGAACAAGCTCCTCCTGGTGATCCGGGACGAACTGTACGCCATCGGCCAGAAATACAGAGACGAACGCCGCACGCGTATTGAAGCGGATGAAAATGAGATCGAAGATGAAGATCTGATCCCGGAAGAAGATACCGTAGTCGCGATGACGAAGCTCGGATATATCAAGCGGATGTCTCTGGACAATTTCAAGGCCCAGAACCGGGGAGGCCGCGGGATCCGCGGCATGCAGGTCATTGACGATGATTACACGACGGAACTCCAGATGACCGGGACCCATGATCATATCATGTTCTTTACGAACCAGGGCCGTATTTATGTGCTGAAGGTCTATGAGATCCCGGAGTCCGGCCGGACTTCCAGAGGCACCCCCGTCATTAATCTGATTCCTCTGCAGGCAGGTGAACGGGTCACGGCGATGGTAACGCAGAAGGAACTGAATACGGACTGCAATATCATCATGGCGACAAAGAACGGCACCATCAAAAAGACGCCGGCGGCGGAATACCGGAATATCCGGAAGACCGGCCTTCTGGCGATCACGTTGAAGGAAGGTGACGAACTCATCAGCGTGAAGGAATCCACAGCTGACGATGATATCCTTCTGGTGACCCGCCAGGGTATTTCGATCTGCTTTGCTGAAACCGACGCCAGGATCTGCGGAAGGACTTCCATCGGCGTCCGCGGCATCCGTCTGATGGAGGATGATGAAGTGGTTTCCATGGAAGTATCTTCTCCTGACCGTACAGTTCTGTTTGTATCTGAAAACGGTATGGGCAAGCGGACGGAATTCAGTGATTTCAATCACCAGACCAGAGGCGGCAAAGGCGCCCGGGGATACAAGGTCACGGAAAAGACCGGCCTGATGGTAGGAACAATGTCTGTTTCCGAAGATGAAGAGATCATGATCATCACAACAGAGGGTATCGTGATCCGTACACCGGTGGCCAGCATTCCGGTTCTCGGAAAGACCACCTCCGGCGTAAAGCTGATCAATATCCAGAAGGACAGCGATGCCCGGGTAGCCAGCTTTACGATCGTGAACGCGTCGGATAGTGAACCGTCGAATGAAGAACCGGAAACCGGCGCGGCTTTGGAAAGCAGTGAAGAAACAGAATAACACATATTGAATATAAAGTGGAGGCAGGCTGAGGCGGGCATGAAAACCGGTAGGATTTTTAAAGCATCGCTGTGGCTTGCCTTCATTATGTCTCTGGCCTTTTCCGGATGCGGGATAAAAACTGAAAGTCCCGATCCGGCAAAGGCCTATGTACAGAGTCTGTACGGCGAAAACCGCGAGCTGGCGTCTTATGATGGGGACGATCCCTCTGTACAGGTAAGCAACGGCACATTTAAGCGTATTATTACTGTCGATCCTTCCGGAGGCCCGGGGGCTGAAGACGCGGAATGGCCGCTGTATCAGACAGATTCAAGAAGCACGATGATTTTTGATACCAGGAGCCGCGTGGAAAACGATCCTCTGAAAGAGCAGCGGGAAATACTGACGCCGCTGATCGAAAAATACGCATTCAGCGCGAACTATGCCAGTCTTTCTCTGGACGTGCCTGCAACTTACCGGTACGCGACACTTCTGATCTGGCTTTCACTTTCGATATTTGCGTGGATCATACTTCGAATATGGTAGAGCTTTACGAGCTTGAAAAGGATAAAAAGGAGGGGTACCGAAATGGTCCAACTGGAAAAGAAGAAATTTTCTGATGCTCTTCGCGCGGTAACGCTTCAGGCGCCGGACAGCCCTGCGCTTACCTGCGGGCCGCTGACACTGACACACGCGCAGCTGAAAGCAGCTGCGGACGCCGGAACGCTGAAACTGATCCGTGCCGGAGTTAAAAAAGGTGACAGAGTCGTTCTGTGGGGTTTCAATGGTATTGAATGGATCATCGCGTATTTCAGCATCATCCAGGCCGGCGGGATCGCGGTACTGATGAATTACGGACTGAAGGCGCAGGACGTCAATGCGCTGACGCGGATGACCGGCGCGTCCTACTGCATCATCGGCGGCAATACGATCAGCATGGCGAGTCCGGAAGAAGCGGTAAAGGCCGTGATGTATGAAGGACTTCCTCAGAATCATATTTATCCGGTTTCTGTTTTTGCGTGGCGTGAAGACCTGCCGGACCTGACAGAAGAAGAGCAGGAAATGATCGCGGCCGCGGATCAGGCTGTGGAGCCTGAGGATTCCCAGGTCATTATTTTCACGACCGGTACGACTTCCGCGCCGAAAGCAGTCCTTCTTTCCTCACGTTCCATCATCAGCAACTGCGAGGGTACGGTCGCGCTTCTGGAAAAAGATATCAGTGACAAGCTCTGCCTTGCGCTGCCGCTGTTCCACAGCTACGGCCTGACGGTACTGAATATATATCTTCTGAAAGGAAAACGTATTTATATCTCTCCGCTTCTGAAACCGGATATTCTGGCGGATATGATCGCCGGAAACGGTATCCAGGATATCTGTTCCGTAGGCGCCATTTACGGAATGATGACCCGGCTCCCGGATTTTCAGGAAAAACTGGCGGGAAAACTCAGGATCTGCGTCGTGGGCGGCGGCTTTACCACACCGGTGGAAATGATGCGTCTGGAAAAAGTGTTTGAGGGCGCGAAGCTGATCTGCGGATACGGCCAGACGGAATGTTCTCCCATCATTTCCGTGGAGACTCCTCTGGATACGCTGGAAAAAAGAGCGATCTCTGTCGGGCACCCGCTTCCGAACCATGAGGTGCGGATCTGGAGTGAAAAGACCGGATTTGTGGAACTGGGCGGTATCGGTGAGATCGTTGTCAAAGGTCCCAGCCTGATGAACGGATATCTGGGACTGCCTGAAGAGATGCAGGCGGTCGATCAGGACGGCTGGCTCCATACAGGGGATCTCGGACGTTTTGATGAAGACGGCATGCTGCAGTTTGCCGGACGTATTAAGGACATTATTATCCGCAGCGGAGAGAATATTTCGCCGGTAGAGATCGAGAAGGCGCTTCTGTCTGAGCCGGAGATCCGGGAAGCCAAGGTACTTAGCGCGCCCCATCAGATCTGGGGTGAAAGCGTAGAGGCCTGCATCGTTCTGAATCAGACGGCATTTGATGAAGAAGATCTCAGAAAACGGCTTCGGACAAAACTGAGCAGCTTTAAGATCCCTTCACATTTCTTTATATACGAAATGCTGCCTCTGAACGAAAACGGAAAGCTGGATCAGCGCAGCCTGAAGGCGGACATGCTGAACCGGCTGTATGAGCTGTTCCTGAATACAGCACTGGATGAAGGCCTCCGGATCCTGGATCTGAGACTGAAGAACCGGGGATATACCGTGGTTCCCGCCTGCTCCATGGTCGAACAGCTGGCGGAGCAGCTGGGAAATGACCGCTCCCGCAGCGAAAAGATCCGCCTGAGCGTGGAAGAAATGCTGACAGACCGTATCGATCACGCATTTGAAGATAACGGCGAGATCCGCATGGAAGTGCTGCTGATGCCGCACTGGCTGAGGCTCAGGTTTACGGATACCGGAAGAGAGTACCGGCTGGACAGTGATGAAGCGTCCATCAGCGCGAAGATCATTCTGGCAAATGTGGACGCGTATTCCTCCGGAAAGAATAAAGACGGGGAAACGGAATACCGGCTGGATTACCAGTATCGTGAAGATTTTAATGTAAAGACGTATCTGATGAGATACAAGGGAAAGTAATGAAGTATTTTGCTGAGGAAAAAGTCAATACCGGCCGGCAGCCGGAGCTGGATCTGATGAAGGCCCTGTGCATCATCGGCATGATCGTGATCCATGTGCTGCTGGACCTGGGCAGTGACGTGCTTCCGAAGACTCTGGATGATCTGGGTACGGAATTCTTAGGAGCCGCAAACTTTATGCTCTGCATGGGCATCGGCATGAGGTATTCCAGAAATCAGTCGGCGAAAGGATATCTGATCCGCGGATTTTCGCTTCTGACAGTGGGCCAGTTTCTGAACCTTTTACGAAACGCGCTGCCGAATCTGATCGCGTACCAGGTCCTTAAGGATCAGTGGTTCATCGCAAACGCGCTGCTTGTCATTCAGTCGGATATTCTGACGTTTGCCGGCCTTGCGCTGTTTTTGATGGCTCTTCTGAAAAGGCTGAAGGTCTCTGATCTGGGGATCCTTGTGACCGGCCTGATCATGAATCTGTTCGCGCTGACCGCGTATCATGTGATCCCAGATCCGGAAAACTATCTGCTGAGCCAGTTTGCGGGATTCTTTGTGATCACGAAAGCAGAAGCGTACTTTCCGCTGTGCTGCTATTTCATTTTTGTGGCATTTGGGTATTTCATCGGCGGATGGTATCCGAGGATCAGGGACAAGGATGGATTATCCAGCCGGATCATTCTGATCCTCCTGCCCATTGCCGTAGTATATTATGTGATCCGGTACTTTGTGGAGATCCCATTCCTTCCGGAACTGGGCAGCGATCTTCAGTACAATATGAAACCTACACCGGACGCCGTTGCCACCTGCATGACGTCCCTGATATGGCTGTCGCTGTTCTACAAGATCACGAAGCTCTTTAAAGACGGGCAGCTGCCGAAGATCCTGATGAATTTCTCCACCTATATAAATTCCTATTACTGTGTCAGCTATGTGATCCTCATGCCGGTACAGACGATCCTGATCGCGGTGACGGGAGACCTGCTGCCGGGGAAACTGATCCCCTGGATCTGCGGTTTTTCCCTGGTCGTGATCACCTATCTGATCGTAAACCTTAATGAAAGGTATCTTCACTGGCATATTTCAAATATGAAAGGCCGCGCCCGGTGGATCTTCGCCGCGGCCGTATGGATCCTGACGGCTGCCGTGATCATCTACGCGTATCCGAAGATCGAGGAATTCGCGAATATATGGAATGATTATCTTCTGCCTTAAAAGATCAGAACGATCCGGCCGGGGTCAGCCCAGCCGGATCGTTTTTTCCGCGATTTTTTCAGTAAAGCGCACGTCATGCTCCACGAAAAGCAGCGTGGGCCTGAATTTCAGGATCAGGTCTTCGATCTGCATCCGGGAAAACACGTCGATGTAATTCAGCGGCTCATCCCAGATGTACAGATGCGCGGGCGTCACCAGAGAGGCGGCGATCAGCACCTTCTTTTTCTGTCCTTCGGAATAATCCTCCATGTTTTTCAGGAACTGTTCCCGTTCAAGATCCAGCTTCCTGAGGACCGCCTTGAAAATGACTTCGTCCAGGCGGTTGTTTCTGATAAAATCCGCCATTGACCCTTTGAGATGCGAGGTGTCCTGGCTGATATAGGATACGGTCAGCCCGCTTCCCACATCCAGGGTGCCGGATTCCTCCGCGTTTTCCAGATAGGTGCGGAGCAGCTGCGGATGCTGCCCGCGGAATGCCGGGATCCGGCTGAGGACCGCCTTGATGAGGCTGGATTTTCCGGAACCGTTTTCCCCGGTGATGGCCACACGTTCTCCGTTCAGAAGCTCAAAAGAAAGGTCCCTGAGTACCGGTTCTTTCTTCCCCTGATAGGCCAGTGTGAATTCCCTTCCGAAGATCAGCCGGTTTCGGAAGTAGCGCATGGGCCTCAGTTCCAGCGGCGTTTCCTCTTCTATATCCTTCAGCAGTCCTTCTTTTTCTTCGATCTCCCGGTCGATCCTCTTTTCCAGCGCCTTTACCCGGGACTGGGCTTTCTTTGTTTTCGCGCCGATATATGACCGGGTGCTGATGGACCGGTCATGGTCTTTTACGGGATTAAATCCGATCTTGCTTCGTTCGCTTCGTTCCGCCCAGTTTCCGATCCTGAGTGAAGCCTCCCGGAGGTTTCCGATCTCCCTGAGGTGCTTTTCGTTTTCCGCAAGATGAAACGCGTCCGCCCGCTCTTTATTCTCCCACCAGGTGGAAAAGTTCCCGCTCTGTACCTGGATGGTCGCCCGGTTCAGCACCAGAACATGATCAATGACCGCGTCCAGAAGATCCCGGTCGTGGGAGACCAGGATAAAGCCTTTCTTTGATCTCAGATACTCCTTGACTGCCTCTCTCGCGGCCGCGTCCAGATGATTTGTGGGTTCGTCGATCAGAAGAAAGAGATTTTCTCTGGAAAACAGGATCGACAGAAGCGCTTTGGTCTGTTCTCCGTTGGAAAGCAGATGGAATGGCCTGTACAGAAGCTCCGTGGAGAGATCCAGCTTTGCCATCTCGATCATCACGCGCCAGTCTTCCACATGATCCGTGATCTCCGTCATAAACTCCGCGAGAGGAAGCGTGCGGAAACGCTCCGGGATCTGAAACGGGAAGTAATCGAAAGCGGCCGGGGACTTGATCCGTCCGCGGTATTCATATTTTCCCATCAAAAGATTCAGGAAAGTGGTCTTTCCTTTTCCGTTTCTTCCGATCAGGCCCAGTTTCCAGTCTGTATCGACGGAAAATGACGCATCTTCAAAAATCAGATCGGCACTGTTTTCATATCCAAAGGTTAAATTTGTGACTTCCAGCTGTGACATAACACCTCCTGTTCCCGGGCGCTGCCCGGAAATGTGCTCCGCGCGCATAACAAAAAGAGAGGCATACAGAATGCCTTCGCATAAGCTTTTTTGCGTCCGGAACCATGGAACGGCAGTCTTTACCGTTCTTCTGAAATCGCGTGAGTAGCGGCGGAAACGTCCGCCCCGGGACACAAAAGCTTATTATCGCACTCGTCTGTACCTCTCTTTTTGGAATTCAGCACCGGAAATGAAGTGATTCCCTGCTGTTATTCAAATTTATAACATACGGCCTGCTGAAATGCAAGTGATGTATAGACGAAAAGCACAAAATCGTATATAATAATCCAAATAAAGGTGAAAAGGAGTATCGGGGGAAAGTGAATCCATATGAGATCGAACACAATCAGATGATCCGCAGCCAGGCGGCGGAATGCACGCTGTTTCTCAGGAGAAACGGTGATTTTCCCTGTACCGCACCCGGCAGGATCGCGCTTTACGGCAGCGGCGCCCGGAGGACCATCCGCGGCGGCACAGGTTCCGGAGACGTGAACGTCCGGAATTCGGTATCGATCGAAGCAGGCCTTGAAAAGGCCGGATTTACCATTACCACGAAGGAATGGCTGGACGCCTATGACGCCGCGTACCGGAAGGCCAGAGCCGCTTTCATCGCGGACATCAAGGCACAGGCGAGGAAACTTCATACCAATGCCATTATGCTGGGTATGGGAGCCGTCATGCCGGAACCTGAATACCAGATCCCGCTGAAGGGTGAAGGAGAAACTGCGGTATATGTACTGTCCCGGATCTGCGGGGAAGGAAATGACCGAAGGAACGTTCCCGGAGATATGATGCTTTCGGAAACGGAGCTCAGGGACATCCGCCGGATCAGGAAACAATATCAGAAATTCATGCTGGTCCTGAATGTGGGCGGCATGATGGATCTTTCTTCCCTTCTGGAGCCGGAGGAAGAAGCGCCGGAGAATATCCTGCTGCTTTCCCAGCTGGGAGCGCAGACCGGAGACATCTTCGCGGATATCCTTCTGGGCAAGGCGGATCCCTCAGGTAAACTGGCCTCCACCTGGAGCGCGCTTTCAGACTTCCGCGAAGCCGGCACCTTTGGCGATGCGGACGAGACCTGTTATAACGAAGGGATCTACGTGGGCTACCGGTACTTTGACAGTGCCGGAAAGAAACCGGCGTTTCCTTTCGGATCCGGTCTTTCCTATACGGACTTCCAGATATCTCCCGGATCGTTTTTCCTGTGCAAAGAAAGCTCTCCGGAAGACGGGCCGGAGATCTGCGCAGCTGTAAGTGTGACCAATACCGGGAAGTATCCCGGAAAAGAAGTGGTCGAACTCTATGTTTCATCTCCGGAAAGCGCGCTGGACCAGCCATATCAGGCCCTCGCGGCATTTGCGAAGACCAGTACGATCCTTCCCGGATTATTTGAGAACGCCGGCCTCCGTTTCCGGATGAAGGATCTTGCGTCTTATGACCCCGCATCCGCCTGCTGGGTGCTGGAAGCCGGAGATTATATCGTCCGGGTGGGAAAAAGCAGCGCGGATACGGAGATCGCGGGAGTGATCCGGCTGCCGGAACGGATCGTCACGGAGAAAGTAAAAAATACCTGCGGCACGCCTGGTTTTACCGACTGGAAGCCGGAAAAGAGGCGCGAAGAGCAGATCCCGGAGAACGTACGGGTCCTGACACTTCAGCCGGATCAGTTTAGTACCGCGGAAACAGATTATGAGCTGACGGAAGAGATCCCGCCGGAGATCCGGGCGCTGAATGATTCGGAGCTTGCGTATCTTCTGACCGGCGCCTTTGATCCCAGAGGCGGCCTGATGAGTATTGTCGGAAATGCCGGAAAACATGTGGCCGGCGCCGCGGGAGAAAGCACGTCGCTCCTTGAAAAGAAAGGCTTCCGCCCCCTTGTCATGGCGGATGGCCCTGCGGGGCTCCGCATCAGCAGCCGGTATTTCCGGGGAAAGAACGGAGAACTGCACGCGCTGGACGGCGGGATCGCCGCGCTGGTGGGCGAGTTCCTGCCGGGAGTTGTCGCGAAGATGCTTCCGCTTTTCCAGAAAAAGCCCGGGAAGAATGACAAGGTCATGGAACAGTACGCGACGTCGATCCCCATTGGAACCGCGGTGGCGCAGAGCTGGAATCCCGCATTCGCGCGGACCTGCGGAGACATCGTCGGATCTGAAATGGTCCGGTTCGGGATCGATATCTGGCTGGCGCCGGCACTGAATATCCACCGGGATCCGCGGTGCGGAAGGAATTTTGAGTATTATTCTGAAGACCCGCTTCTTTCGGGAGTCATGGCTTCCGCAATGACAAAAGGCGTACAGTCGCATCCCGGAAGATGTGTGACGATCAAGCATTACGCCGCGAATAATCAGGAAACGAACCGGTACGGCAATAACAGTAACGTCAGTGAACGGGCAATGAGAGAGATCTATCTCAAAGGCTTCGGGATCTGTGTAAAATGGGCAAGGCCCCTGGCGGTCATGACCTCATATAACCTGCTGAATGGTACACATACATCGGAAAGAGAGGACCTGGGAAAAGAAATTCTCAGAGCGGAATTCGGATTCCGCGGTGTTCTGATGACGGACTGGATCGTCCGTACAATGATGAAGGGCGGCAAATACGGGCCGCCGGAGGCATATAGGATCATCGCCGCAGGCGGAGATATCGTCATGCCGGGATCCAAAGAGGATTATGAAAACATTTTGAAGGCAATCAGTGAAAAACAGCTTTCCAGAGAGGCAGCCATGGCCGGCGCGGCACATTTGTACCGGCTGATGAAGCTGTCGGAGTCAAAGTAAGGAGGGACTTATCAATGGAAGAGAAAAAGAGTGTAATGATCCTGTCGATCGTACAGGGGAATGACGGAGATGAAGCGATCCGTGAACTGAATGAGCACGGCTTTAACGTAACGCTTCTTTCCACGACCGGCGGCTTTCTGAGAAGAAAAAGCACCACGCTTCTGATCGGTACGGAAGAGGATAAGCTTCAGGAGGTCCTTGGACTTTTAAAGGCTACCGCAGGAAGAAGAAAGATCACGGAATTCCAGACTACGACCGGTTATCCGGACGGCAGCGGCCTTGCCATGAGCTCCGCATCTCACGCGGTGCCCGTGGAAACAGAAGTGGGCGGCGCGGTCGTATTCGTCATGTCTCTGGATAAGTTTGAGCGTTTCTGACGCGAAGACCTGAAGAGACCGTTCAAAGACCGGTGCCGCGGCATCGGGAAGGGCAGCAGGTATGGCTAAAAAAATTCTGGTAACACTGCCGCTTTCTGAGGATCAGAAGGCGTTTTTGGAGAGCCGTCCGGAAGGCGGCGTCCCCTGCACGTTCATTTATATTCCTGACAATGAAGTGACCCGGGAGGACCTCAGGGACGTACAGGCGGTGATCGGCTGCATCCCGCCGGCGCTGTTTGCCTCAGCGCCGCAGGTGGAATGGGTGCAGCTGCACTCCGCCGGTTATGAAAACTACGCAAAACCCGGCGTGCTTCCTGAAAACTGTATTCTGACAAACGCTTCCGGCGCGTACGGACTTGCGGTTTCAGAACACATGCTGGCCATGACCTTTGATCTTCTGAGGCACTTCGGAGTCTATCACAGGAATCAGGCGGCGCACGTCTGGAAGGAAGCCGGATACTACCATTCGGTGGAAGGCTCTGTGGTGACGGTCCTTGGCCTGGGAGATATCGGCGGGGCATACGCCCGGAAGATGAAGGCCATGGGCGCCTACGTCATCGGCGTCCGGAAGCATGAAAAGGAGAAGCCGGAGTGGCTGGATGAGCAGGTCACTTCTGACCGCCTGAATGAGGTCCTTCCACGGACGGATATCCTCGGA
Organism: uncultured Eubacteriales bacterium; assembly: GCA_902803485.1. Taxonomy (GTDB): domain Bacteria; phylum Bacillota; class Clostridia; order Lachnospirales; family Lachnospiraceae; genus UBA1267. Next base: position 10,902 of record CADCQD010000056.1, read on the forward strand.
ATGGTGGTTCCGGGCGGTCCGGAGACGCATCATATCCTGAACGCGGAGCGGCTTTCCATGATGAAGGAAGACAGCATGATCATCAACGTCGGCCGCGGAAACGCCATCGACGCGGAAGCGCTGAAGAAACTTCTGGCCGGCGGAAAGTTTTACGGTGTCGCTCTGGACGTTACGGATCCGGAGCCGCTGCCGGCGGATGATCCTTTATGGGATATGGAGCGCGTGCTGATCACGCCTCATGCGGCAGGACGTTTCTGGCTGCCGGAGACTGTGGTGCGCATTTTGAAAATTGCCGCGGAGAACCTGTATGTGTATACACATGGCGGAGAAATGAGGAACGTGGTGAATTAAGGAGCTGCCCGGAATTTTTCTTACGGCAGCGATGTGAAACATGTATATATTCCTGTTTATCATCTGGCTCATATTGAATGACCATTATACCGGAGAAGTCTGCCTGCTGGGGCTCGCGTTAACGGCCCTTGTGGGCGGGCTTCTTTATGTGCTGTTCGGATACACTCCGAAGAAGGATCTCAGGATCCTTCGGAAGGTGCCTCTTTTCCTGTGGTATCTCTGCGTTCTGTTCTGGGAGATCATGAAGGCGAATCTGGCGGTGCTTTCCAGTATTCTGTTTACCCGCCGGGAACTTTCGCCCACCATCGTCATTTTCCATTCGGGGCTGGGTACCAGCTTCGGCAGATTTATTCTGGCAAATTCCATCACGCTGACGCCGGGCACCATCACGGTGGAGGTGAATGATGAAGAAGACCTGTTTACGGTACACTGCCTGAAACGCCCGCTTCTGGACATTTCAAAGGACGCGCGTTTTATCCGGCTGATCCGGAAACTGGAGGCATAAATGAAAGATTATTATCATATCCTGATGATCCTGATGCTTTGCGGCCTGCTGCTCGCGATGATCTTCGCTTTGATCCGGGCGATCAGAGGCCCCCGCCGGGCGGACCGGATCCTGGGCGTGAATATGGGGACGTCGATCTCCATGGCGACCATCGCGATCCTGGCGGTCTATCTGGAAGAAAGCTGGCTGCTGGACGTCTGCCTGGTATACTGTCTGATCAGTTTCCTTGCGGTGGTGATCCTGACGAAGGTCCATATCAGTGAACTCAAGGAAGGAAAGGAGCAATGACATGCTGAGAATGATCCTTTCCGCGGTCCTTCTGTTTTCCGGACTGATCATCATATGGATCTCCGTATTCGGCGTATTCCGGTTTCATTTTGTCATGAACCGCATGCAGTCCGCGGCGATGATCGATACCATGGGGCTCTTTCTGATCCTGACCGGGCTGATGGTGGTATCCGGAGAACGCAGCGTGATCCTGAAGCTGATCCTGATCCTGGTCTTTCAATGGATCAGCAGCCCCATCGCGTCTCACATGGTGGGGCGCCTGGAGGTTTCCGTAGACCCGGACCTGAGCTCTCATGTGGTATTTGAACATCATGAGGAGGATACATGAACGTCATAGAAATCGGACTTCTGTTACTGATCATTATCTGCGGGATCGCGACCTGCGTTTCGAAAAACCTGATGGTCTCCATGATCATTTTTATGATCTACAGCGTATTCATGTCCGTGAGCTGGGCGATCCTCAGGGCGCCGGATCTGGCGGTCACGGAAGCCGCCGTGGGCGCCGGGATCTCCAGTATCCTGATGTTTATTACATTAAAACGGGTGCACCGGCTGAGAGAAGACGGCAGCGCCGGGGAGACGGAAGATGAAGAAATTTAAGGAATGGCTCCGTAACTGGGATGAAGACCGCTTCATGTTCGCGGAAGATAAGGAAATGCTGGAAGAAGAGGAAGAAAGCGGCGGTGACTCCTGGCGCCCGATGACGATTTCCGGACTGGAACGGCAGGAATTCCGTCTTTTTACCAGGGCCTTTCCTGTGATGGCCGGGATCCTTGCCCTGGTGATGATCCTGTTTCTTCTGTCCGCGGTGCTTCAGCTTCCGGCGTTCGGTAGCGCGGATACGCCGCCGGCTAAAAGCGGGACCATCCGGCGGTATGTGGAGCAGGGGATGCAGGAGACCGGCGCGGTCAACATCGTGGCCGGCGTGATCCTGGACTACCGGGCGTTTGATACCCTGGGAGAATCCCATGTGCTTTTTGCCGCGGCGGCAGCGGTCTTCATTCTGCTGCTTTTCGCGCGGGACCCGCAGGAGAGCCCGGAAAGCAAAGCGATCCTGCGAAGCGACCCGATCCTGAGGAATACCGCAAAGGTCCTGATCCCCATCATTATTCTGTTCGGATCTTATGTGGTCTTTAACGGCCATCTGGGACCCGGGGGAGGATTTTCCGGCGGCGCCATCATCGGGAGCGGCCTGATCCTTTACGATATGGCCTTCGGGCCGGACCGGCTGAACAAAATACTGACGTTAAAGAGCTACCGGATCATCGTTCTTTGCGCGCTTCTCTTTTACAGCGGCGCGAAGTGCTATTCTTTTTACTGCGGCGCGAACGGCCTGGAGACGATCTTCTCGCCGGGAACTCCCGGAAGGATCTTTTCCGCGGGACTGATCCTGCCGCTGAACATTGCGGTAGGAGTCGTGGTAGCCTGTACGATGTACGGATTTTTCGCATTATTTACCAGGGAGCAGATCTAGGCATGTGGACAATACTCTGGAACAACAGAATACAGGTCGCGGCAGTCATTCTGTTTGCCGTTGGGTTCGTTACGCTCCTTTTGCACAGAAACCTGATCAAAAAGGTGATCGGGCTGAATATCATGGACACGGCGGCCTATCTGTTCCTGACTTCCATCGGATACATTCAGGGACGGCTTTCGCCTGTGATCACGGAAGCGGATACTGCGGCGGAACACTATGTGAACCCGCTCCCCGCCGGCCTGGTGCTGACGGGTATCGTAGTCTCTGTTTCCGTGACCGCGGTAATGCTGGCGCTGACGATCCGGATCTACCGGCGTTATCATACCCTGAATCTGGACGAGATCTACCGCTATGTGCATGACGAAATGGAGGGCGAGAAATGAATTTCTGCCTGAATTTCCCGCTGTTTCTCATCGTCCTCTCCCTGGCGTCGGCAGTCATCTGCTCCGTGCTGAACGGAAAAGCCGCGCGGCTTACTGCCATTTGCCTTGCGGCGCTCTCCGCGGTGCTGAACACGGTGATCCTTTTTTATACTTACAGAAATAATATTTCCATTCCGTACCTGATGGGCCATTATCCCCATCCCTGGGGGAACGAACTGAGGATCAGCCCGATGGAAGCCCTGTTTTCCGCGGCGTTTTCCTCTATTTTGTTTCTGTGCCTTCTGGGCGGGACCATGCAGATCCGGCAGAAGGTGCAGCAGGATCTGAGCCGGTACTTTTATGTGATGACCTGCCTGATCCAGGCGGCGCTTCTGGTGCTTGTTTATACCAACGATATATTCACCGGGTATGTTTTTATTGAGATCTGCACCCTGTCCTCCTGCGGCATCCTGATGATCCGTAAAAACGGCCGGAGCACGCTCGCGTCTGTCCGGTACATGATCTTCAGCCTGATCGGATCCGGCCTGTTTATGTTCGGCCTGATCTTTATGTACAACGTTACAGGAGAACTGCTGATGCCGAATGTCCGGTCCGCGGTCCGGGTGCTCTGGGAAAGCGGGCGGTACCGGGTGCCGCTGCTCACGTCGATCTGCCTGATGACGCTGGGCCTGGGCATTAAATCCGGCCTGTTCCCTTTCCATATCTGGATGGCCGATACTTACGGGACCGCGATCCCCGGCGCGTCCGCAGTTTTATCCGGACTGGTTTCCAAGGGCTATATTTTTTTCCTGGTCAAGCTGATCTACGACGTGTTTGACATCCGGGTGTTTTACGCGTCCGGAGTCCAGAACGTGCTGTTTGTCCTGGGCGCCGTGGGGATCATCCTCGGTTCCGTCAGCGCCATGCGGGAAAACAACATGCCCCGGATGATCGCCTTTTCGTCCGCGGCGCAGATCGGATACATCTATATGGGGATCGGCATTTCCCCGGGACTGGGGATCACGGCGGCACTGTTCCAGATCCTGGCCCACGCGGCGACGAAGCCGGCGCTGTTTCTTGCGTCGGGCGTTCTGACGAACGCCATGGGCGGCGCGAAGAAATTCCGGAATCTGCAGGGCTCCGGATATGTGCATATCTGGGGCGGGATCTCCTTCACCTTTGAAGCGTTCAGCATGATCGGAGTCCCGCTGACCATGGGCTTTATGTGCAAATATCTTTTCGGCGCCGCGGCTTTTGACGCGTCAGTCACAAAGCTGGTCCTGACGCTGGCGGTGCTGTCCATATCGACGATCCTGAACACGATCTATTTCACCCGCTCGGTGATCTGCATCTACCGGCTGCCGGTCGCGGGAGACAGGACGCGGGAGCGCAGCCAGACCAGCTTTATTTTCGCGGCTGCTGTTTTTATTGCGGTGAATCTGTTTTTTGGCATTTTCGGCAAATCATTTATCGACGCGCTCGGAAACTGCGTTACGATCTTCTGATGAGGTATACATCATGAATGGAATCATGCTGACAGTTATTCTTCTCCCGGTACTTGCGGGGATCCTGGCCGGGGCGGCAGACAGAATGCAGAGAAAAATGAAAGAGATCCTGCTGCTTGCGGTACTTCTTCTGGAAGCCGTGCTGGTGACCATCCTGCTGTTTTCTAAAACCCCGGAGATGGTTCTGTTCCGGATGACGGAAAAACTGGTTGTCAGTATCCGTGTGGATCCCGTGTCCAGGCTGTTTATGGCGATCGGCGCGTACGGGTATCTTTTCGCCGGAGTATTCGCTTTCCGGTATCTGGACAGATCCGAAGAAGAAGGCACGTTTCCCGAGCATGTATTCTGGCGCTTTTTCCTGCTGTCGCAGGGCGCACTGATGGGTATGGACCTTTCATCCAATCTGATCTCCATGTACTTTTTCTATGAGATGATCACGCTTCTGTCCATGCCTCTGGTCCTGTATGAGCGCACCCGGGAATCGATTTCCGCCGCGCTCCGCTATCTGTTCTATTCAGTAGCCGGCGCGTTCCTTGCGCTTCTTACGATCTTTTTCCTGTACCGGTATTCGCCGGAAATGACGTTTACGAAGGGCGGTTCTCTGGACGCGGCCATGGCCGCCGGGCATGAGACGGCGCTTCGCGTGGTGTTTTTCCTGGGTTTTCTGGGATTCGGCGCAAAAGCGGGACTGTATCCTTTGCACGGCTGGCTTCCGGCCGCGCATCCGGTGGCGCCTGCGCCTGCCTCCGCCATTCTGTCCGGCGTGATCGCGAAGGCCGGCGTGCTGGCCACCATCCGGCTCCTGTATTTTTCCATCGGTCCGGCGTTTCTGTCCGGGACATGGGTGCAGACCGCGCTGCTTTCCATCGCGATCCTCACGGTTTTCATGGGTTCCATGATGGCTTACCGGGAGAAGATCCTGAAGAAACGGCTGGCCTACTCCACCGTGTCCCAGATCTCCTATGCGCTGTTCGGACTGTATCTGATGAACGCCGGCGGGATCACCGGCGGCCTGATGCAGGTCCTGTTCCACGCGGCGGCGAAATGCTGCCTCTTCCTTTCGGCGGGAAGCATCATCTATCATACCGGTTACCGCAACGTCGATGAACTGACGGGGATCGGCAAGCGGCTCCCGAAAACGATGGCTGCTTTTACCTTTGCCGGGCTTTCCCTGATCGGTATCCCGCCGTTCGCGGGCTTTATTTCCAAATGGTATCTGGCGGCAGGATCCCTGGAGTCCGGGATCCCCTTCATCAGCTGGTTCGGTCCGGCCGTGCTTCTGATCTCCGCGCTTCTGACCGCAGGGTACCTGCTTCCTGTGAGCATCAAAGGATTTTTCCCGGGAGAAGGCTGGAAAGACCCTGAGGAAGGCGCAGAAGGATCCCGGCGGGACGAGGGCGGGGTCCGGATGCTGGCGCCGCTGATTCTTCTGGCGGCCGCGACCTTACTTCTCGGAATGTGTTCCGGCGTACTGAAGACGTTCTTTTCCGGCATGGTTTCTTCCATGATCTGATTTTTTCTGGTGTATATATGAGTGCGAAATGGCTGATCGCAGCGATCCTGTTTCCTGTGGCGGCAGGTGCGCTGGTGCCGGTATTCGGCATCAAAAAAAGAATGACAGTCCGGCTGTATACCGGGGCGGCAACGGTCCTGACATCCGTCTTTGTATGGGTGCTGATCTTTGCGGCCTCTGAAGAAGGCTGCACTCTGATCGAGTTTACGCATAATTTCACGTTTCTTTTACGGTTTGACGGGCTGGGGCGGTTCTTTGCCGTGATCATTGCCACGCTGTGGCCGCTGACGGTGCTGTATGGATTTGAATATCTGAAGGATGATCCGCGGCAGCACGTATTTTTCGCGTTTTTCCTCCTCAGCTACGGTGCCACCCTCGGCGTTGCCATGTCCGGAGACCTGTTCACCCTGTACTGTTTTTACGAACTGCTGACGCTTTCCACCGCGCCGCTTGTGATGCATACAGATACGGACGCGGCGGTCCGGGCAGCCCGGACGTACTTTACCGTTTCCATCGGCGGCGCGGCTGTGGCGCTTTTGCCGGTGCTGTATCTTACGACCGGTGCCGCCGGACGCTACAGTGAGACGGTCACGCGGATCTTTTATGTGCTCGGGTTCTTCGGATTCGGCGTAAAGGCCGCGGTCTTTCCTCTTCACCGCTGGCTCCCGAAGGCTTCCGTTGCGCCTACGCCGGTCACTGCGCTGCTTCACGCGGTGGCAGTGGTAAAGTCCGGTGTTTTCGCCATCATCCGCCTGACCTGGTGGTGTTTCGGCACGGCGCCGCTGGCGGGGACTTTCGCCCAGTATATTCCGATGGTCTTCGTTCTTCTTACGATCTTCTACGGATCCGCGAAGGCGGTCCGCGAAACTCACTGGAAGCGGAGGCTGGCCTATTCGACGGTATCCAATCTGTCTTATATATTATTTGGTGTAATGCTGATGACGGAGCAGGGACTCCGGGCGGGCCTCCTCCACATGCTTTTCCACGCGGAGATCAAGATTCTGGCGTTTTTTGCGGCAGGCGCCGTGCTGCATGTGACGGGCAGGGAATATATTCAGGACCTGGACGGCCTGGGAAAACGGATGCCGGTGACCTGCGCCTGTTTTACCATAGCGGCGCTTGCGCTGACGGGTATCCCGCCCTTCTGCGGCTTTATCAGCAAATGGAACCTGCTCTCCGCGGGGGCGGAGGCGGGAACGCCTGCCGGGTATATCGGCGCGGGCATGATCATTCTTTCCGCGCTTCTTACCGCAGTCTATATGTTTACGACCGTCCGGCGGATGTATTTCCCGGGCGCGCGGGAAGACGATACGGCGCTTCAGAAGGTACATGAAGCCGGCGCGCTGATGTGGGTGCCCATGGTGCTCCTTGCGGCCGCGTGTCTTCTGACAGGCCTTTTTTCCGGAAGGATCCTGGAACTGATCGGAAAAGCGGTTTCCGGCCTGGTTCCGTGGATGTAGAAAGGGGGAAAATATGCTTCTGATCCTGATCCTGCTTCCCCTTCTTGTATCCGCGGGAGGCTGGTACCTCGGAAAACGATCTCCGAGGGGATATTATGATCTTGCGCTTTTGTGTACCATTCTGGAGTTTATCCTGAGTGTGTCCCTGTGCTTTTTCCGGGCGGGGGACGTGGCGCTCCCGGGCATTCTGGATCTGGGCATCCATCTTACCCTGGACGGTTTCCGGCAGGTCTATATCGTCGTCATTTCCTTCATGTGGATGATGACGATGCTGCTGACACGGGATTACATGGGGATCCGGCACGGGACGCACACGCATACACAGCGGTATTTCTTCTTTACGCTGCTGACCCTGTCTGCTACGATGGGCGTGTTTCTGTCCGCGGACTTATTCACTACGCTGGTTTTCTTCGAGGTGATGTCCTTCGCCTCCTTCCCCTGGGTCATCCAGGAAGAGACGGACGGCGCCATCCGGGCGGCCAATACCTATCTTGCGATCGCGGTCATCGGAGGCCTCGCGGCACTGATGGGGCTGTTCCTTCTTTATCATGAGCTGGGAACGCTTGAGATCGGGCTTCTTTATGAGCGCGCGGCGGCATGCGGGAAGAAGAACCTTCTGTACACGGCAGGCGGATGCATTCTTCTGGGCTTCGGCGCGAAAGCCGGCATGTTCCCGGTGCATATCTGGCTTCCCAAGGCGCATCCTGTGGCGCCGGCGCCGGCATCGGCGCTTCTGTCCGGCGTGCTGACCAAGTCCGGGATCTTCGGTGTGCTGGTCCTGTCCTGCCAGCTGTTCCGGGACGATCCGGTGTGGGGCATGCTGATCCTGAGCCTGGGGACAGTGACCATGTTTCTGGGCGCGGTGCTGGCCCTGTTCAGCAATAACCTGAAAAAGACCCTGGCCTGCTCATCCATGTCCCAGATCGGGTTTATCCTGACCGGCATCGGGACCATGGGGCTTTTAGGACGGGAGAATGCCCTGGCAGGAGCCGGCGTTCTTCTCCATATGGTGAATCACTCCCTCTTCAAGCTGGTGCTGTTCATGTGTGCCGGTGTGGTGTTTATGAATACGGAGGCTCTGGAGCTGAACCGGATCCGGGGTTTCGGCCGGAAAAAGCCGCTCCTTCATGCCTGCTTCCTCTTAGGCGCGGCGGGGATCGGCGGTATTCCGGGGCTTTCCGGCTACATCTCAAAGACGCTGCTTCATGAAGGGATCGTGGAGGCTGCCGCGGAATACGGGCTGATCCTCCATGCCGCAGAGTGGATCTTCCTGCTTTCCGGCGGACTGACCCTGGCATATATGACCAAGCTCTACGTCTGTCTGTTCATTGAAAAAGGAGCGTTTGAGGAAAAGAAACGGTATATGGAGCTGCCCAGCTGTGTCGCGCTTCTTTGTTCCGCGTTACTGATCCCTGTGTGCGGCCTTTTCCCGCACGCGGTGATGGACAGGATCGCGGCGGCAGGCAGCGGTTTTCTTGCGGCGGAGCCGCTGAAAGAAGCGGTTTCCTATTTCTCTTTAGAGAACCTGAAGAGCGCGCTGATCTCTGTTCTCGCGGGGGCTTTTGTGTATCTGGTTATCGTCCGGCGGTGGATGTACCAGAAGAACCGGTACCTGGACCGGTGGCCCGCGGAAATGGATCTGGAGGACCGGATCTACCGGCCGGTACTTCTTACGGTCCTGCCGGAAGTTTTCGGCCGGATCGCCGCGCTGTTTGGTGAAAACCGGGTCACGGCGAAGCTGGCCTATGGCCTGTACCGTACGGGAGAGATCCTGGGCCATGCTTTGTCTGATATGACAGACGGCCTGGTCTGGGTCCTTCAGCGAACGGTCTTCAGGCCGGACAAGCGGAACTATGAAGAAAGAAGCAGCCACACGTACGTATACCAGATCGGAATGAGCATTGACAGGTACCGGGAAAAACACGGGAGATCCGGCCCGGAGGAGCTTTCCTTTGCCCGTCTGTTTGAACGGATCCGGATGAGCCTGGAGCACGCGACGCATAACCTGACAGATACCATGTCGTTCGCGCTGCTGATGCTCTGTATTGCGATCTGCGCCGTGATGGTTTATATTTTCCTTATTCGGAACTAAAATATCATTTGAATTTTGGGGAGGTCATTATGTCACGAATCATTATTACCGTTGTCGGTAAGGACACTGTGGGAATCATTGCGAAGGTCTGTACATATCTGGCGGAAAACCGCGTCAATATCCTGGACATCAGCCAGACCATCATCCAGGAGTTTTTCAATATGATCATGGTGGCGGACCCTTCCGGAAGCGACCTCGGGTTCGCGCAGATCTCTGATGATCTCCGGGTGCTGGGAGAGGAGATCGGCGTGGTGATCAACTGCCAGCGGGAAGAGATCTTTGAATCCATGCACCGGATCTGAGGGAGGTAAGAGATGATTACTCCTTTTGAAGTCATAGAAACAAACCAGATGATCGGACAGGAGAAGCTTGACGTCAGGACCATTACCATGGGCATCAGCCTTTTAGACTGCATCGACCATGATCCGGGACGGCTGAACCGGAAGATCTATGATAAGATCACCCGGCTCGCCCGGGACCTGGTGGAGACCGGCGATGAGATCGCGAAGGAATTCGGGATCCCGGTGGTCAATAAAAGGATCAGTGTGACCCCCATCGGCCTCATAGGCGCGGCGGCGCTGAAGACGCCGGCGGAGTTCGCGGAGACCGCGCGCACACTGGACCGGGCAGCCCGGGAAGTGGGCGTGAATTTCATTGGCGGCTATTCCGCACTGGTCAGTAAGGGAATGACTCCCGCGGAACGGAACCTGATCCTGTCCCTTCCGGAAGCCTTATCCACTACGGAGCGGGTCTGCGCGTCCGTCAATGTGGGCTCTACCCGGACCGGCATCGATATGGACGCGGTCATGATGATGGGGGAAGCCGTGAAGCTGACTGCCGAGGCCACGAAGAACCAGGAGTGCCTGGGCTGCGCGAAGCTGGTGGTCTTCTGCAACGCGCCGGATGACAATCCCTTCATGGCCGGCGCTTTCCATGGCGTAACGGAGGGAGACGCCGTGATCAATGTGGGCGTCAGCGGGCCCGGCGTGGTGAAGCGGGCGCTGGAAAAGGTGCACGGACAGGATTTCGAAGTGCTGTGCGAGACGGTGAAAAAGACCGCATTCAAAGTGACCCGGGCCGGCCAGCTGGTGGCGCATGAAGCGGCCCGGCGGCTGGGCGTGCCTTTTGGTATCGTGGATCTGTCTCTGGCGCCTACTCCGGCGGTGGGTGACAGTGTGGCGGAGATCCTGGAAGAAATGGGCCTGGATTCTGTGGGCGCGCCGGGAACGACGCTGGCACTGGCGCTTCTGAACGACCAGGTGAAGAAGGGCGGCGTGATGGCATCCTCCTATGTGGGCGGACTGAGCGGCGCGTTTATTCCCGTAAGCGAGGATCACGGAATGATCGAAGCTGTGGAGAAGGGCCTTCTCACTATTGAGAAACTGGAAGCCATGACCTGTGTCTGTTCCGTCGGCCTGGATATGATCGCCATACCCGGAAGCACGTCCGCGGAGACCATTGCCGGTATCATTGCGGATGAGGCAGCCATCGGCATGATCAATCAGAAGACCACGGCGGTCCGTGTGATCCCGGCCATCGGTAAGGAAGTGGGCGACCACGTCGTCTTCGGCGGCCTTCTGGGCGCGGCGCCGGTGATGCCGGTAAACCAGGCATCCTGCGCTGAATTCGTACGGCGTGGCGGCCGTATCCCCGCGCCGATCCACAGTTTTAAGAATTAAGAACCGGATCTTCCGGACCGGAGGTACTGGCAATGCTGTTAACACATGATTATTATTGCCCGAAAATCGGCATGGCGTCAGAGTTTCGGGTCGTGATGCCCGACGGAATGCTTCAGAACAGCGAAAAACCGGCAGGAGTTTTATTTCTCCTGCCTAAGGAAGGGGAAAGCGGATCCGCGCTGATCAGTAAAACGGATCTCCCGTCGCTTTGCGCTTCGTACCGGATCGCGGCGGTGGTCCCGCCGTGCCTGGAGGGCTGCTATACCGATATGGTCTACGGATATCCGTTTTACCAGTCATTAAAGTATATACGGGAGTATCTCAGGAACTTCCTTCCGGGGATCCCGCTGGAAAGCGGGAAATGCATGATCGCGGGTTTCGGCGCCGGCGGTTTCGCCGCGCTTCGGTGGGCGATGGAAGAGCCGGACTTTTTTGCCTGTACGGGATCCATCCGCGGGATCCTGGATCCGGCCATGCCGGCACATGGATATTTTACAGAGCGGCGGCTTACGGATCTGTTCGGCAGTCCGGAGGAACGTCGGGAAATGCGGGAGGAGTTCCTTTCCTCCTGCCGTTCTTCGGCGGTAAGAAATGTATATCTGTTTACTGAAAATACGGACCCGGGCTACGAGTCCTCAAGCGCTGCCGGCGCGGCGTTTGGCGGCCGGGCAAGCCTTAAGATCCTTAAAGCCGGCACGGGATCCGGTGAGTACAAAGATCCGCTGGACCGGCTGGTCCGGATCTGGCTGGGAGGTGAACGGTAATGTCTCTGGGAAAACTGGAATTCTATTCAAAGACGCTTCAGATGGATCAGACGCTGTATATCATCCTGCCGGATAAGGGCGAAGGCGCGCCGCCGGAACCGCTGCCCCCGGAGGGCGGCTGGCCGGTATTATATCTGCTTCACGGCACGTCGCATGACTCCAGCCATTTCCTCAGGTACACGTCGATCGAGCGCTACGCGAGCGACAGAAAACTGGCGGTGGTCATGCCCTCGGCACAGCTTTCCGGGTACGCCGATATGGTCCACGGAGAGCCCTTTTTCACGTATCTGACGGATGAAGTGCCTGAGATCGTAAAAGGGCTGTACCCGGTATCCGGAAAACGCGAGGACACGTTTGTCGCGGGTGTTTCCATGGGCGGTTACGGCGCGGCGAAGATCGGCCTGACCTATCCGGAGAGGTACGGCGCGATCGGCGCGCTTTCCAACGGCAATCATGCCTATATCCGGCCCATCGGCTTCCATGCGCGAAACGCCAATGAAGAATTCCCGGCGAGCGTCGCGGACGCGCGGCATCTTTTGTGCTGGGGGATCGGGAAGGAAGGCGATCCGAGAAATACCCCGGAGGATCTTTACTATCTGGCGGAAAAAGCGCTGAAGAGCGGCGGGCCGCTTCCCGCGCTTTTCCATACCTGCGGAAGTTTTGACCGGAATCTGGCGATGGCGCAGCATATGCGCGATTACTTCCGTTCACTTCCGGGAGATCCCTTCCGGTACTGTTATTATGAAGAGCCTTACGGAGAACACATCTGGGATTACTGGGATAAATGGCTGAGAGTGTTTCTCTCCTGGCTGCCGGTCACGCTTCCTTCTTCAGTCCTGCCGTTATAAGAGGATCCGCGGGATTCTTTATTCCCGGAGCAGGTCCATGATTTCCATAAATCCTTTTGCGGGGATCAGCGCAAGGCCCTGGGATTCATCTCCCAGGACCACCAGCTGGTCCCCTGCGTTCAGGCCGAAGAGCTTCCGGGCCTTTACCGGAATGATGATCTGGCCCTTTTCTCCGACCGTCACCACGCCGAAGATGTGCCGCCCTTTCGGCGGTACGCCCAGGCCGAAGTTCTGTTCCGGCTGGTGATTCGCCAGTTCATCCAGTGATACGTCAAAGATCTCTGCCAGTTTGCGGGCCGTATACAGGTCCGGCATGGTTTCCCCCGTTTCCCATTTTCCTATCGCCTGACGGGTCACGCCCACGCGTTCCGCCACGTCTTCCTGCGTCATCTGATGCAGTTTTCTGAGTTGTACCAGATTTTCTCCAAACATGAAATTCTCCTTTCAGGATCAGCGGCCGGAGCGCTGTTCCGGCAGGTGTTATGCCAGATCCGTCCTCATGCGTGAACGGAATACGATGACGGAAAGCAGCGCCAGCACCACCGCGCATCCGGCGACGATCAGAAGAGGCAGCCAGAACGCGGACGTACCGAAATTCAGCTGCAGCGCGGAACGGCCGAGCTTTGTGCAGTAGTAGAAGGGCAGGGCCTTGCAGATCTTCAGCATGATCCCGCCCAGGCTGTCCGCGTCAAACCAGATACAGCCGAGAAACGAGCCGAGGGAAATAATGATGGAACAGAGTCCCGGCGCGGATTTTTCGCTGAACAGAGTGCCGAATAACAGTCCGATGCAGATAAAAAGGACAGCGGAAGGCTGCAGCATAAGAAGGGACAACAGGAGCCCGCCGGCGGACAGCGGCGTTCCGAGGATCAGGGAAACGATCCAGGAAGCCAGATAAATGATGCCGCACTGCATCAGGCTGATCTCCATCATGGGGAGCAGATAGCCAAGGATAAAATCCCGGGACCCTGCCGGTGTGGCGTAAAGACGGACCAGGAAATAGCCGGACCGGTCTTTGGAAACCGTTAAGGACGTAAACAGCATCAGGAAGGTCTGGCCGAAGACCGCGATTCCCGGCGCCAGCTGGGAAAGGTGAAATACGGTCATACCGGCTTCCTTGGGGATGCTCCGGTCTACAATGGTCATAATGGCCAGCATGACCAGAGGAAACGCCAGGCAGAAGATATAGCTCAAGGGGTCCCGGAGCAGCTCCTTCCGGGTCCTGGATGCCAAAGCAAATGTTCTGTTCACAGCAGCTCCTCCTTTCCCGCGATCTCCACGAACGCGTTTTCAAGGCCGGAAACACCGGCCAGGGTCTCGATCTCCGAAAGGGTCCCGCAGGCCCGGATCCGGCCGCGGTGCATGATGGCGATCCTGTCTGACAGCTGTTCCGCTTCTTCCATGTAATGCGTGGTCAGAATAATGGTCCTTTTCTCCTTCAGCTTCCCGATCAGGTTCCACAGTTCTCTTCTTGCAAGCACGTCCAGGCCCAGCGTAGGCTCGTCCAGGAACAGGACCTGCGGCTCTCCGATCATGGCCATGGCGATGGACAGCTTCCGCTTCCAGCCGCCGGACAGTGTCCTGGCCTGGCTTCCGGCCACTTCTTCCAGATGAAACAGCCGGATCATCCGTTCCGTCCGTTCCCGGCAGACCGCCTTGTCCTGCGTATAGAGCGCGGCCATAAATGCCAGGTTCTCCTGTACCGTCAGCCGCTCCGCAACTGCCGTATCCTGGGGAGAGATCCCGATGATCTCTTTCACTTTTTCCGCCTGGTCCAGACAGCTGAAGCCGCCCACCAGGGCCTCTCCGGACGTCGGCCGGGACAGGCAGGACAGCATCCGGATCGTGGTGGTTTTCCCGGCGCCGTTGACGCCCAGAAGAGAGAAGAGCTCTCCTTCATGTATGGTAAGATCCAGATGATCGACCGCGGTCTTTTCTCCGAATTTTTTCGTCAGATCCTTCGTGCGGATCATTTCTTTCTCATGGTTCATTTTGTTTCCTCCGTAGGGATTTGTGGTGCTTTTCCTACAAATGCAACAAATCCTTACATGAATATACATAAAAAAAGGAAGAGTGTCCACCTACGAAAGCGTACATTTCTTCCTTTTTTTGTATGTTTTAGTTGCGCGCGGGCTGTTTGTCCGAGATCCTCAGGAACAGGAACCCGAGAGCGAAGAATATGGCAAGAGACGCTACGGCGATATTGATGGTGCCGCCGGCGAGCTTCACCCAGGCAATGACTGCGGAACCGAGGAAGGACGCGCCTTTCGCGAAGATATCGTAGATTCCGAAGTACTCTCCGGAGTTTTCCGGCGGAATGATCTTCGAGTAGTAGGAGCGGGACAGGGACTGGATCGAGCCCTGGAAGCAGCCCACACCGAAGGCCAGAATGCCGAAATGCCAGATGGTGGAAAGAGTCAGCGCGTAGAGGCATACCGCGAAATATCCCACGATGCACACCAGGATCAGGGGAACCGTACGGTATTTCTTTGAGAGGCGGGCAAAGACGAGGGAACCGCACCAGGCAACGACCTGCGTCGCAAGAAGGAAGATCACCTGCCCTACGGTATTGAGTCCCAGGTCTGTACCGATGTTGATGCAGTTATCGATGATGGTGCCAACGCCGTCAATGTACAGGAAGAACGCGATCAGGAAGAAGAGGACTTTTTTGTCTTCCGTCGCGATCTTCTTCAGCGTGCGGCCGATCTTCGCGAAGGCTTTCGCGACCGCGTGCTTTTCGGCCTCTACATAATTCTTCTGTGTATAGTTCCTGATCAGCGGCAGGGTGACCAGGAGCCACCAGATCCCGGTTACGGAAAAGCCGATGATCATGGAAAGGCTGCGGGAAATGACCTTCAGCATATCCGGTCCCAGCACATAGGCGCCTAAAGCAAACGCGAAGGGGATGCAGGATCCGATGTAGCCCCAGGCGTAGCCGTAGGAGGAAACCTGATCCATGCGGTCTTCGGTGGTTACGTCATTCAGCATGGAGTCATAGAAGGTCAGGGAAGCCTGGTAAAAGATCCTGGCCAGGATGAAAACAATGATGAAAGCGACCCACGACGTGGTGAAACCGTTCAGGATACAGCCCGTGACACCGAGCGCCACCGCAGTCGTAAAGAAGATCTTTTTCCGGTTTTTGTGATCCGCTATGGCGCCGAATACAGGCCCCAGAAGCGCGACGCAGACGGTAACGACGGCGATCGCTATGGAGTAATACGCGGTGGCCTTGTCAGAACTGATCTGTCCCGGAGCGTCGCCGATGGCCAGGCTTTTGAAAAAGATCGGGATCAGAGAACAGGCAAGCATGGTGAAGGCGGAATTGCCCACATCGTAAAGGACCCATGAACGTTCTTCTTTGGTTAGATTCTTAAACATAGGAACTCCTTTTATTGTGTTCTGTATTCAATATAGCATATGTGCACAGAAGATAAAAGAGATACTTGCCGCGGTATCTGCAGGTATTTTGCAGGTGGACTTTTTTTCAGGAATGTATATAATTGATTCCGGGGAGTATTCACAGGCCCCGAAAAAAATTGGCGCATGCTGTACAGGGATGTACCGGCGGGATGACCGCCGAGGGAACACGGATGAAACTTCCGGGCTGTCCCAGCAACCGTGACGCGGACAAAGGAGCAGGCATGCCACTGCCCGGACAGGGCGGGAAGGCGCTTCTGAGGATGATGCCAAGCCGGGAGACCGGGCTGCGCCGGAGAGAAAGGAAAAAAATGCTGCTGGGGCGCGGCATTGGAGAGCATGAAATGAAGGCAAAAAAATTGATCTGCCTGCTGCTTGCGGCCGTACTGGCCATGTCCATGTTTACGGCATGTATCAGTATTACTGTGCCTGGAGAACAGGCGCCGGTACAGGAAGATGCGGAACCGGAAGCAGAACCTGCCGGTGAGGACACCGGGATCACCGTGACCGATATGCTGGGACGCACGATCACGCTGGACGAGCCCGCGACACGTGTAGTGGCTCTTTCCGCAGCGGACTGCGAATTCCTGTTTGCCGTTGGCGCCGGCGATACGCTGGTCGGACGCGGCGAGTACTGCGATTATCCGGCGGAAGTATTTGACGTTCCGTCAGTGCAGAGCGGTTATGAGACCAATATCGAAGAGATCATTGCCCTTGAGCCCCAGGTGCTTCTGATGAGCACCATGGCCCAGACAGAGGAACAGGTGCAGCAGCTGGAGGACGCGGGGATCCGTGTGGTGGTTTCCGACGCGCAGGATATCGCCGGCGTGTACCAGGCGGTGGAAATGATCGGCACCCTGATGGGAAAAGAAAAAGAGGCTGCGGACGTCATCGATCAGATGAAGACTTCTCTTGAGGAGCTTCAGGAAGAGGCGAAGGACCTGCCCGGCGGAACGATCTATTTCGAAGTGTCTCCTCTGCAGTGGGGACTTTGGGCTGCCGGAAAAGGCACCTTTATGGATGAAGTCGCGAACCTTCTGGGTCTTACGAACGTCTTCGCGGACGTGGACGCCTGGGGCGAAGTCAGCGAGGAAGAGGTCATCTCCCGCAATCCGGACTATATCGTGACCATCAGCATGTACTATGGCGAAGGCCCGACGCCGGAAGAGGAGATCCTTTCCCGCGCAGGATGGGAGAATGTGAACGCGGTAAAGAACAACGCGATCCTGAACCTTCCGAATAACGAACTCAGCCGGCCGACGCCGCGGATCGCGGACGGCGCAAGAATGCTTCTTGACTTTGTCCGTGAAGCTTCGGCTGCTAAGGAAGAATGAGCAGGCAGGCGGACAGCAGTAAAAAAAGCAGCCGGGAGACCTTTGGTCTCCCGGCTTATCTTGCTTTCGGCCTGGTGACGCTTTTTGTTTTTCTGCTCTGCGTCAGCGTCGGCAGTGTATCGATCCCGGTAAAGGATACCGCGGGCATTCTGATCCATGCCCTGCTCGGAAAAGCGGTTCCCGAGAACGCCCAGACCAGCATCCTGCTGTCTTCGCGGCTCCCCCGGGTGATCTGTGTCGCCCTGACGGGGGCATCCCTTGCCGTGGGCGGCGCGGCCATGCAGGGACTTTTGAAGAATCCGCTGGCCGACGGCAGTACCCTCGGCGTATCTTCCGGCGCGTCCCTCGGGGCAGTGCTGGCCATTGCCTTCGGGATCCAGGTGCCCTTTCTTCCCTTCGCGGGAACGATGGTCATGGCGATCCTGTTCGCGTTTGCTTCTCTGATCCTGATCCTGGCCCTGGCCTGGCGGCTGGATTATTCCTTATCCACGAATACGATCATTCTGATCGGCGTGATCTTCACGATGTTTATCAACAGTGTTCTTTCCCTGGTCATCACTTTCGCTTCGGACCGGCTGAAAAGCATCACCTTCTGGACCATGGGTTCTCTTTCGGGCAGCAGCTACGCGAACGCGCTGGTGCTCCTGGGGGCCCTGGTGATCTGCGGCGGCCTGATCCTGCTGCATGCCCGGGAACTGAACGCCTTTGCCATCGGAGAAGACAATGCCCGGTCGATCGGCGTCAACGTCCGCCGGGTGCGGCTTACGATCCTGATCGCGGTCTCCGCGCTGACTGGCGTCTGCGTATCTATCGGCGGATCCATTGCCTTTGTGGGCCTGGTGACGCCGCATGTGGTCCGGATGATCACCGGGCCGAATCACAGGAAACTGCTTCCGGCATCGTTATTCGGCGGCGCGTGCTTCCTGCTGCTGTGTGATCTTGCGGCGAGGATCATCGTGAACCCGCTGCAGCTGCCCATCGGCGTGGTGACCAGCCTGATCGGCGCGGTGGTCTTTGTGATCATTTTCTGGCGGGCCAGAAAGGAGAAGGGAAGATGAGCGAAGAGAAGATCCTTCTGGAAGCCCGTGATCTTTCTGTCCGTATCGGAACGAAAGATATCCTGCAGGATATATCCTTTTCCGTATCGGAAGGAGACTGGCTGATGATCGCGGGGCCGAACGGCGCCGGGAAGAGCACCATTGTCAACGCCGTTTCCCAGGGCATTCATTACAATGGCCGGATCCTGTGGAAAGGCGAGGACCTGAAGGGGATCCGACCGTATCTGCTTTCCCGGAAACTCGGCGTGCTGACGCAGAATCACTCGGTCGGATACGCGTTTACCGTGGAAGAAGTGGTGCGCCTGGGCCGTTATGCCTGGTCTCCGAACTTTTTCAAGGGAAGGGCGGAGGAGGATGAATCCCGGGTCGACCGCGCGCTTTCGGACACAGGCCTCACGGAGCTCAGGGCGCAGAATGTGCTGACGCTTTCCGGCGGTGAACTGCAGCGTGTATTTCTCGCCCAGCTTTTCGCCCAGGATCCGGAACTGCTGATCCTGGATGAGCCGACCAATCATCTGGACATGGTATATCAGAAGCAGATATTTGAGCTTCTTTCTGAATGGCTGAAGAGGCCCGGCCGCGCCATCATTTCCGTGGTGCATGATCTGAGTTTCGCGCTGGCCTGCGGGACGTCGGCGCTTTTGATGGATCAGGGCAGAGCGCGGGGATTCGGAGACGTGCGGCAGGTGCTGAACGACAGGACCCTCCGCGAGGTGTACGGCATGGACGTAGGCGCCTGGATGAGAGGGTTATTATCCGAGTGGACATAAACCGAAGGTCTCTGCAAAGAAAGGGCCGGAAGAAAATAAAGAACCGCAGCTGCATTCACAGCTGCGGTTCTTTATTAAACGAGGCGTCTGCCGGATTTGAACCGGCGATCAGGGTGTTGCAGACCCACGCCTTACCACTTGGCTAAGACGCCCTGAGGCGCTATACGGCGTCCCATGGCCCGATATCCATCGTGCCACAACGGATATAATACAGCATTTTCGCCGGAAATGCAAGCGGATTTTCCGGATACGATGGAAAAATCACTGATTTTTTGGCGGCAGGGCTCCGGAAGGCGCGCCATTCCTTGACAAACCGCGGTTACATACATATAATTTTGTTAATTGTCGGCATCCGGCAGCCGTCTGTTGAAACGAATCAGGAGCACCGGTTCCCGGGAATAAGGATGAACCTTAAGGGAACGCGGCAGAAGGAAGAAGGCGCAGCGTGCTATTTTCGAATAAACAACTGAAAAAACTGATCATTCCGCTGATCATTGAACAGTTTCTCGCGGTTCTTGTGGGAACCATGGACGTCATGATGGTATCCCAGGTGGGGGAACATGCCACAAGCGGCGTTTCCCTGGTAGACCAGATGACGTTTCTTTTTGTACAGGCCTTCGGCGCGCTGTCTACGGGTGGATCCATCATTGCCGCGAATTATATGGGGCAGAGGGATGAGAAGCAGGCATGTAAAGCCGCGGACCAGCTCCTGGTATCCACCACACTGATCGGCGCGCTGATCATGGTCCTGTGTCTTTTGTTCCGGGAATTCATGATCGATACGATCTACGGTTCCATCGCGGAAAACGTGCGGGAAAGCGCGCTGATCTATTTCCTGATCACCTGCATCTCCTATCCG
>CADCQD010000057.1 GCA_902803485.1 uncultured Eubacteriales bacterium
TGATCTTATCAGTCAGTCATGTAACAAAGGCCTTCCTGGAGGACGAAGTCCTGAAGGAAGCCAGTTTTCATATAGAGGACCGCGGCCGTGTCGGGCTCGTAGGAAACAACGGTGCCGGAAAGTCCACGCTTTTTCGGATCATTGCCGGCCTGATGGAACCGGACAGCGGCCTGGTAACCTTATCCAAAGACAGGACCATGGGCTATCTTGCCCAGCACGAAGACCTGAGTTCAGATGCCACCGTTATGGAGGAGGTGCTTTCTACCCGCAGGGACGTACTGGAGACCGAACAGCGTATGCGCAGCGTGGAGGTCGAGATGAATGGTGCCTCCGGAGAAAGGCTTCAGGAGCTTCTGCGTCTCCACAGCAGCCTGCAGGAGGCCTTTGAGAAGGAAAACGGTTATGCAGTACACAGTGAAGCCATTGGTGTATTAAAGGGCCTGGGCTTTACAGAGGAAAGCTTCTCTCTCCCGCTGAACGTTCTGTCCGGCGGTGAAAAGACCCGGGTATCTCTGGGCCGGCTGCTTTTGACGAAGCCGGATCTTCTGCTCCTGGACGAGCCTACGAACCATCTGGATATCCATGCGCTTCAATGGCTGGAAAACTATCTCCTGAATTATCCGGGAGCGGTATTCGTGATTTCTCATGACCGGTATTTCCTGGACCGTACCGTTAACGTGATCATCGATCTCACCATGGGAACGACCTACGTTTATCAGGGAAACTATTCCGAATTTATCGTGAAGAAGCGCGCCGCCTGGAATGCGAGGATCCGGGAATATGAAAAACAGCAGCGTGAGATCCGCCATCAGGAGGAGGTCATCGCGAAGCTTCGTTCCTTCAACCGGGAAAAATCCATCAAGAGGGCCCAGAGCCGCGAGCATCTCCTGGAGCGGATGGACCGGATCGAGAAGCCCACGGAGGAAAAGGACGACATGACGCTCCGGCTGGTGCCGAATGTCCAGTCCGGGAATGACGTACTGACCATCAGCGAGCTCAGTAAGGGGTTTGATGAACGTACCCTTTTCCGCGATGTGAATATTGAGATCAAACGCGGCGAACACATCGCCATCATCGGAGATAACGGCACCGGAAAGACCACTCTCCTCCGGATCATTGCCGGCCTGGAGCGCGCGGACAACGGTACGCTTACCTTCGGAACGAACGTTTATCCCGCGTATTTTGACCAGGAACATCAGACGCTGCATCCGGAGAAAACGATCTTCGATGAGATCCAGGACGAGCATCCTGTGATGAACAATACCGAGATCCGGAACATGCTGGCGGCATTCCTCTTTACCGGAGATGATGTGTACAAGCTGGTAGGTGAGCTGTCCGGCGGTGAGCAGAGCCGGGTATCCCTCGCGAAGCTGATGCTTTCGGACGCGAATCTGCTGATCCTGGATGAGCCTACGAACCATCTGGATATGACCAGCCGGGAGATCCTGGAAAACGCACTGATTGCCTACGAAGGCACCGTGATCTGCGTATCCCACGACCGTTACTTCATTAACCGCACGGCAGACCGGATCCTGGAATTATACAAGGGCCGGTTCTTGAACTACATCGGAAGCTATGATTATTACACCGAAAAGTGTGACCTTTTCCATACGCTTTTTACGGAAACTCCTGCGGACAGAAAAACGGTTTCCGCCGGTTCTCTGGACTGGAAGCTGAAAAAAGAGGAAGACGCGAGAAAGAGAAAACAGGAGAATGACCTGAGGCGCGCGGAAGAACGGGTCACTATGCTGGAGGAACGGATCAGTGAACTGGACGCGGTCATGGCGGATCCCGGAAATGCGACAAACGCTGAGCTTCTGATCAGCCTGCAGGCGGACAAGACCGCCGCGGAGCAGGAGCTGGATGAGGCTTACGGGCTGTGGGAAGCGCTGATGTCCGCCCAGGAATGATCATATGATGCAGAATCAGACCCGATTTCACAAAAAAAACGCAAATGTTCGTAAATTATTCACAAATTATACTTGTTATTTCACAAAATCTATGGTAGGTTATACTAAATATCGGGTTTTTGTAAAGAAAAAAAGCGTATATGTATGATCATTGGGAATTCCCAGGAAGAGGATCTTTAATGCTGACAGTCGGATTACATGCAGATAATGAAAAAAAAGCGCTTCTCGATAACTTTTGCATCGCGTATAAATATATCCTCGGGAAGCATAAACTTATCGCCACGCAGGCTACCGGTGAACATATCCGGAACGCCGCGGGGCTGGAGGTTTCTGAGCTCCTCTCCGGAAGGCTCGGCGGAGATAAACAGCTGGAGACCGCCATCATGAATGATGAGATCGATATTCTGATCACTTTTGAGCATGTCTCACTGGAAACGGTGCATGAGCTCTCGGACCACAATTCACTGGTCCGTCTCTGTGATTTTTACAATATTCCTGTCGCCACGAATATTGCCACCGCGGAATGTCTCATTATGAGTCTGGACAGAGGTGATCTGAACTGGCGCATCGAAATGAAAAATACGTAAAAAGGCAGGACGGTATGTTCGGTAAACGAAGCGACGGCACCAGGATCCGGGATCTAGATGGTTTTCATCTGATCGTCCCGTATGTCATGCCGAAAAGAACGGAAGCGGAAGTCGCTTCCTTTGAACAATGCGACGTGACAGATCTTATGGCCTATATCCGTAAAAGGAACGAGGAAGATGGCGTTCATCTGAAGATCTTCCACGCAGTCTGTACGGCAATTGCCAGAACGATCTATCTCCGTCCGAAAATGAACATCTTTATCTCCGGAAAGCGCTTCTGGCAGAGAAAAGATATTACCCTCTCCTTTGTCGCGAAACGCAGGTTTGAAGATTCATCCGAAGAATCCCTGATGTTTATGAAGGTGGATCCGGACATGACGCTGGATTCCATCTCCCGGACGATCCTTGGAGATGTGGAAAAAGTTCGAAAAGAATCCAATAACGATCTCGGCCATACCATGGATTTCCTTGGAAAAATGCCGAGATTCGTTTTGACGCTGATTTTCGGATTCGTCAAGATGCTGGAATACTTTGGCGCGATGCCGAAAAGCCTGATGAAAGGAGATCCGAATTATTCCACGGTCCTCCTCGCGAACCTGGGTTCCATCGGCGCCGGCGCGCCTTATCATCATCTCAGTAATTACGGCACCTGCTCCATTATGGTCACCATCGGCACCATCCATAAGGAAGACCGGAAAATGCCGGACGGCTCCGTGCAGGAAAGGGATATCCTGGATTTTACCCTGATGCTGGACGAACGCATCGCGGACGGTTTCTATTACGCGAGATCCCTGAGGATCACGAAATACCTGCTGGAGCACCCGGAGGTGCTGGCCGGGCATGTGTCAGATCCGGTGCCCGTAGATGCAGAATAAGGATCCTTTTACTGGAACTGCTCCATCGCCTACTCCAGCCGGCTCAGCTTCTCAGCCTGGTCTGCCGCTGTCAGCGCGTCGATGAATTCCGTCAGGTCGCCGTCCATCACGGCGTCGATCTTGTACAGGTTCATGTTGATCCTGTGGTCCGTGACCCGGCCCTGGGGAAAATTATAGGTCCGGATCTTTTCTGAACGGTCTCCGGAACCGATCTGGGAGCGGCGTTCCGCCGCTTCTTTTTCCTGCTTTTTCTTCAATTCCAGATCATACAGCCGGGCTCTCAGCACTTTTAATGCTTTATCCCGGTTTTTCAGCTGGCTCTTTTCATCCTGGCAGGATACCACGATCCCGGTGGGTATATGGGTAAGGCGGACCGCAGAGTCCGTGGTGTTCACGCACTGACCGCCGTTTCCTGAAGCGCGGAATACGTCGAATCTGCAGTCATTCATATCGATTTTTACGTCCACGTCCTCAGCCTCCGGCATGATGGCAACGGTACAGGTGGACGTATGGATCCGGCCGCCGGATTCCGTCTTCGGTACGCGCTGCACCCGGTGCACGCCGGATTCGTATTTCATACTGGAATACACGCCTCTTCCGGAGATCATACAGGTCACCTTGCTCATACCTCCGATCCCGGACTCATTATATTCCATGGTCTCAAACTTCCAGTGCCGGCTGTCCGCGTAGCGGGCATACATCCGGTAAACGTCCGCGGCGAAAAGCGCCGCTTCCTCTCCTCCCGCTCCCGCGCGGATCTCAAGGATCACGTTTCTCTCGTCGTTCGGATCTTTGGGGAGAAGCAAAAGTTTCAGTTCTTTTTCCAGCTCCGGAAGGCGGATCTCGGAAACAGCGATCTCATCTTTCAGAAGCGTTTTCATCTCCGGGTCCTCTTCTTCCGCAAGGAGCTGCCTGGAGTCCTCCAGATCCTTCCTGACTTTCAGATACCTGCGGTAGGTCTCCACCAAAGGTTCAAGGTCAGATCTTGCCTTCATGACCTTTTTATACCTGTCCTGGTCTGAAAGGATCGCCGGGTCTGACATTTCCTGTTCCAGTTCTTCATAATGCCGGGCCAGATCCCCGATTTTTTCAAACATGCAAAGCTCCTTTACTCCCGCTCTGATTCCCGCGGGATCATTCCCCTGTATATGTCCCGGCCACCACCCGGTCCAGGCCTGCCAGATCCTTAATGGTCCGGATCCCGGAAAAACCGGCATCCGACAAAAGGCCAGAGACCGCGTCCGCCTGTCCCGCTCCGGTCTCCAGAAGGATCCTGCCGTATTTTACGAGATGCGCGGGACTCTCCGCGGCGATCCTCCGGTAAAACAAAAGGCCATCCGGGCCGCCGGAAAGCGCCATTTCCGGATCATGGAGCCGGACCTCCGGTTCCAGGCCCTGAAGTTCTTCCGCCGAAATATACGGCGGATTGGAAACGATCATATCAAATCGCCCGGGGATGTTCCCGAACAGATCACTTTCAAAAAACTCCACCTCCGCGCCCAGGGCTTTCGCATTTGCTTCCGCCGTCCGAAGCGCGGCCGGGCTGAGATCAGATGCCGCGACCCTGCGGTACCCGCCTTCCAGCTTCAACGTGACCGCGACGCATCCGGAGCCAGTGCAAAGATCCAGCACGGATACATCCGTATTCTTCATGCACCCGAGGGCTTCGGATACCAGGATCTCCGTATCAAACCGCGGGATCAGCACCTCCGGGCCAACAGCGAACCTGCGCCCGTAAAACCAGGCTTCACCTGTAATGTGCTGGAGAGGCACACGGGACGCGCGGGTAAGAAACCATGAGGAAAGCTTCCTGCGCTCTTCTTCAGTGGCCGTGCCTTCCCTTTCCAGCAAAAAATCGGTTTTTGTCCAGTTTTTCAGGAACAGCAGAAGTTCCAGCGCGTCGGTATCATATTCGCGGATACCCGCGTTTTTCAGCGTTTCCACTCCCTGCTTCAAAAGTTCACGATACGTCATCCGGGAAATTTTCCTTTAAAAATGCCCGCCAGTCAAAAACATGTTCCACAGCGGTAATGGCGACTTCCACCATATCCTCCGTAGGCTCCTTGGTGGTCAGGGCCTGGATCCACATCCCCGGCCGGCTGATAATCCTGGTAAAAAGATTATCATAACGGCCGGTAAACCGGAGGACCTCATAGGAGATGCCGGCGATCACCGGGATCAGCAGGATCCTGGAAAGGATCTTCAGCGGCAGATTCGGCATCCGCACCAGCATGAATAAAAGGATGCTGATGGCCATGACCAGAAACATGAAGCTGGTGCCGCAGCGCTTGTGTTCCTTTGAGCTTTTCATCACATTCTGCACCGTCAGCGGCAGTCCGTGTTCAATGCAGTTGATGCATTTATGTTCGGAGCCGTGATACATATAGGTCCTTCGGATATCCTCCATCCGGGAGATCCCGGCCACGTAGGCCAGGAACATGGCAAGGCGCAGGATCCCTTCCAAAAGCGCGAGAAGGGTCTCGCTCGCGATCCATTTCTTCAGGAAATTCACGACAACTGTGGGAAGGACCATAAACAGGCCGACCGCGATCACAATGGCAAGGACCAGGGTCAGGGTCATTTCCTTCCCGGAAAGGCTGCCGGAACTATCTTTCTTCTCTGCCTTCCCGGATTCCTCCGGATCAAACTGCGCGGAATACATCAGACAGCGGATCCCGAGGATCAGGGAATCCACAAAGGAAAAGATCCCGCGGATAAAGGGCCATCTGGCCCATTTCTGTCCGGACAGTACGCCCTTGTATGTGTCTTCCTTCAATTCGATCGAATGATCAGGCGTTCGTACGGCAACCGCGTACTTATCACCGTTTTTCATCATAATGCCTTCCAGCACCGCCTGTCCGCCGATACCCGAATATTTCATCCTCTGTTTTCCTTCCGTATAAAAACAAAAGTGCCGCGGCAGTCTGAAACCAGTCCGCCGCGGCAGTATCAAAAATCTCAGTTATTCTGAACGCCGTATTTCTTGTTAAATCTTTCAATACGGCCGCGTGCTGCAGCACTTCTCTGCTGACCCGTGTAGAAGGGATGGCACTTGGAACATGTTTCTACGTGGATCTCGGGTCTGGTGGAACCGGTGATAAACTCATTGCCGCAGTTGCAGACGACCTTGGCCTGATAATACTTCGGATGGATACCTTCTTTCATTTCTTTCTCCTCTCTTCCGGCGATGGTTTCCGACCATCGTCTATTCAACAACTATGATACTATATCACAGGGATATCGAAAAAGCAAGCGTTTTATGAAAATCATTCTACCGGAAAACCGATCTGGCGTAGATCAGCGGGGTAAACAGTCCCCTGACTCTTCCTGTAACTGCCAGGAGCTTCCGGTTCGACGCTTCAGAATTCCGGACTGTACGTTCCGTCACCGGCGCGTCCGCAAAAACAGCAAGTTCATAATCCGAAAGGAACGTCAGCACATCCGAGACTGTATTCTCCGCCGCGCTTCCCTTCAGCCGCTTTTTCATGTCTTCCGAGAAGATATACGCAGAAACACGTTCCCTGAACTCCGTCAGGGTCTCTCCGGGATCAAGAGACAGTCCGTTGGCCTGAAGAAGCGACATATTTCTCCGGAACATCAGCTTCAGTTTCTTTCCGTTGTCCATCCGCCTGTAGATCACGTTCCTTATCAGGATCACAATGAACAGCAGCAGGATCACCGCGAGGATACCGGAGGCGATCACGATCAGGGCTGAGCTCAGGCCGGATAAGGTACCCCGGTCCGTCTCATTCGTTACAGGCTCCGCTCCGGGATCCGAGATCAGGTCTTCGGGGATCACGATGAGGTCCTCAATGGGGATCTCCGCGGTCCCGCCGCCGCTGCCCGTTCCCTGCCCTTCCTTTTCAGAAGCAATGGTCCAGGTCGAATCAATATGGAAACCCGGCGTCGCTTCATAAGCGATCCAGCCGAAGCCGTCAAAATAGATCTCCGCCCAGGAATGGGCGCGGTCCGACTTGACCACTGTCTGCTTATCCTTTACAAGTGTGGTCAGATAGCCCTGCATGTAACGGGCCGGCCGGCCCTCGGCACGGGCAAGAAGCACCATGGCCGTCGCGAAATAATTGCAGTAGCCCTTCGGATTTTCAAAAAGGAAATAGTCCAGATATTCTCCGGAACTCTGGATGCGGTCCGGTACGCTGCCCGGCGCGGTATCATAATCGAAAGACTGGAGGAATGCCTCCAGACGGTTCATCTTCTCAAAATCCGTCTCCGCACCTTCCATCAGTTTCCGCATGAATTCTCCGGTCCGCTCCGTAAGCACCGGAGCCTCCGTATAATCCCGGTAAATGATCTTGCGGTACGCTTCATAATCCGCGTAGGAAAGGCCGTTCAGTCCGTCAATGTTCAGGCTTTCTCCCGCGGCATCCCATTCTTCCGGAGAAAGAGGCCGTGTATCCGCTAAAAGCCCGCTGATCAGCGAGGGTTTCCGGTTCATCCGGAAAAAGGTGACGTTATAATCGTCCTCATAGCTGATCTTATGATCGGCAATGACATTGCCGCTGTCAAATTCGCATTCGAACTCCTCCACCAGTTCCGGAATGATCACGGCTTTCAGCGGATGGAACATATGTCTGGAATTGAAATAGCGGTAACCGATCTTCACGGAACGGGGCTTCAGATAATCATCCACATATTCCGGGTCATAGCGCAGGACCGAGCCGTAGGATTCCAGGACGTCCAGGGTGGTCTCGTTCATCTCGGAACTGCTGCCGGATTCCCAGGTCCTTCCGTCAAAATCGTTAAAACTCTTTCCTCCCAGATACAGCTGGTATTTCTGGCGCACATTACTGCTGATGACCATCACGTCCCTGGTTTTCGCCTTCACATTTCCGGAAAGCAGCGCGTCGTCGGAAAAGCCCACCGTGGCGTTTTCATAGGAGCCGCTGGATCCCTGGAACAAAGAGATCTGGATATGGTCGACAGCCGTCGCAACATCCGCGTAGATCCGCTTCGCGAAGTCCCAGTCATAGGCTTTCTCCGGCGCTTTGAAAATCAGAAGCACCACAAAAACAAGCAGTAAAAACGGGGAAAGAAATACCAGATATTTTCTGGTTTCCGCGTCCGACTGTCTTAGATCCATACGGATCATCCGCACGCCTTCGGCAGCCGCGAATAAAAGGAACAGCATGGTCAGCGCCACAGTAAACGCGCGTGTTTCTTCACGGCGGATCATCGAAAGGACCAGCAGTCCGAAGAACAGGACCGCGGTTCCGATCTTCGCCGCGGGGAACCGCGTCATGACCTTCACCAGTATAAACGCCAGCAGCGTCAGCAGGAAGATCCAAAGATAATGGATCTGGCTGACCAGGTAGGGGATCCGCTCCCCTTTTTCCTTAAAGAAAAGCAGAAACAGAAAGATCTGAAGCGGCAGCACCAGAAGGATGATCATCCTGAGCCACCATTTCATCCGCACGAGTCCCGCGAAAAGAACGGAAAACAATACCGCGGCCAGGAAGATCAGTACTGTCGGCTCAAAGAACGCGGTATACTTCGCCACGTAGATCACGGTCAAAAGCGCCGTGGGAATGCAGTATAAAAGATCGTATAAAAAGAGCGCCATCACAGCACCTCCCGAAGCACAGCTTCTGACGGGATACGTACGATGGATGTCCCGGGAAGATCCATTCCCGGCGCAATATCTTCCTCATGGTCGGAAATCAGATAAATGATCACGGATATATGGTGCCGGTACAGCATGGACGCCATCGTCAGCGCTTCCTCCGTCAGAGAAGAAAGCACCATGAAGACTGCCTTCATGGAGTACAGGACGCCGCTGGCGCCGGAAAGCTCCAGAAGCCGTCTTTCCGTGTACATATCTGAAAACGTTACAGAGGACATCTCTTCATAGAATTCGTTAAAATTCTCCGGACGGTCCACTACGCAGGTCCGAAGCTGCGTCCCCAGATAATTCACGGAGACCGGTGTATTTTTCGCGGTAAAATACCAGGCCAGCGCCAGCGCGGTCTCCAGGATCTTATTCTCCGGCGGCAGATACTTTTCAGGTTCCCGGCTCCTTCTCTCCGTACCCACCAGGATACCAACGCCCTGCTGTTCTTCTCCTGTACGTTTACGGACCAGCAGTTCATTTGCCCGGGCGGAAGCTTTCCATTCCACAAAACGGATATCGTCGCCGGGTTCATATTTACGAACGAAAACATCCGGTTCTTCCGGATTCGCCGGCACATGGATACTGTTCAGCAGCTGGATATCGATGCTCCTAAGTTCATCCAGACGGATCAGGTCCGGTTTTACCGTTACGCGTACGGTTCCTTTATTCCTGTAGCGGAACCGGAACAGCCGCAGGTAATCCATGATCTCTATATTGCGTACGCCTACGTCATATTCACCGCGGTACCGGCAGATGATGGTCGCCTCATTCCGGATGCCGGTCTTCGGCAGAAGCTCGTATTCCGCCCCGTCGTCCTGGCCGCTGATCCTGGAAAAATCAGAGAACAGGTTGACTTTGACGCTGGAATAAGTAAAAAAATACTCATTCTGAAGGATGAACAGGAACGGGTGGGAATGATTCACCACCAGGTCCCTGCCCTCGACCTGCTGATATACTTTAAACGCAAAGAATACCGCGATCAGATAGATCAGGGATACCAGCGGGATCAGGGTCATAAACAAAAAAAAGCCGTAGCTGACCACACCTCCCCGGAAAGAGATCCCGGCAAGTGAGATCAGCCACAGTATCAGAAAAATCAGTCGGTTTCGTTTCATGGATCTTATGCTGCAGAATGCTGCGTCTGTATGATTGACAGCTGCCCGGGATCACTCCAGAGGCAGCTTGACCCTGTACATCATGTCACGGATCACCTGATCCGTATCTTCCTTCTGAAGGCGGGCTTCCGGCGTCAGCTGCAGGCGGTGATGCAGGGTATTTGCCGCCACCGCTTTGACGTCATCCGGTTTCGCGAAATCTCTGCCGTCCAGATAGGCATGCGCGCGGGACGTGCTGATCAGATGCAGAAACGCGCGGGGGCTCGCGCCAAGCACAAAGCGTTTTTCTTTTCTGGATTCTTCGATCACCCCGCGGATATACGCAAGAAGCGCGTCACTGATATGAACCTGCTCCACGTTCTTACGCATCGCCAGGATATCTTCCGCGTTGCATACGCTCTCCACATGGTCCGTATCGATCCCGTTCAGATAATTCCTGGCCATCTGAAGTTCACCCTCTTCTCCGGGGTATCCGATGGTCAGCCGCATCATAAAGCGGTCCAGCTGCGCCTCCGGCAAAGGGAACGTGCCCAGAAATTCCACCGGGTTCTGAGTCGCGAGCACGATAAACGGCGTGGGCAAAGGATAGATCCTGCCGTCCACGGTCACCTGCCCTTCGGCCATCGCCTCCAGGAGGCTCGCCTGGGTCTTCGGAGAAGTACGGTTGATCTCGTCCGCCAGAAGGATCTGGTGCATAATGACGCCTTCACGGTATTCAAATTCGCCGGTTTTCATATTATAGACGGAAAGCCCTGTCACGTCTGAAGGAAGCGTATCCGGGGTAAACTGGATCCGTCCGAAAGTACATGTAACAGACTTTGCGAGAGTTTTTGCCAATGTGGTCTTTCCGGCTCCCGGAACGTCCTCCAGAAGCACATGGCCGCCGGCCAGCAGGCAGATCAGCACATTGTCCACGACCTCTTCTTTTCCTACGAACGTCTGATTGATATTGTCTCTGAGTTTACGGATCATGGTTTCTCCTTCTTCTGCTTTTTTCTACATCAGCCGCTTCAGTACATACGCGTAAATATTCTGCGAATTTTCCTCCCAGTGCTCGGACAGGATCCGGGCCTGCTCTTCCGTGGGGACCGTCAGCTTCATTTCAAAGAGGACCGCCTTTCCCTCCCTGACCAGAAGGTCCACGCAGTAATCATAATTCTCGGTCTTCTGGTAATCCGCCGTGATCCCCGTCTCATTTCTGAGCTGGTATTTATTTTCCCGGATATACTCGTCCATTTCACCCCGGATCGCTTCGGAGATCTCATTTGAAAAATACTGCAGCGCTTCCTCCCCGTCCCGGGTGATCTCGTACAAGGTCATATTCCGGACCTCGTCCTTACTCATCAGATTCGCGTCCAGAAGCTCTGAAACAGTATTCTGGAAGGTAAAATAATTGGTATAGCCTTTCGACTCGAAGAAGGTCCAGAGCTGCGGGTTGGTCATGGGAAAATTGACCTTTTTCAGCATATACAGGATCATCAGCTTATATAGTGTCTCCGGTTCTGTCATGGCCGCGCTCCTTCTCCTTTCCGAAAAATATCAAAACAACAGCATATGCCGCCTTTTTACAGTTTACCATGTTCACAGCTTGTTTTCAACTTGAATCTTTGTTCTCATCCCGGGGAAACCGCATCCGGAAGCAGCCTTTCGCGGCATGATGCCGCGCCTATAACGCGGCCCGGATCCGCGCTCCGGGACTTTGACTTGAAGAAAACGCGCCGAGGGTATAAACTATAAGTGTATCCGTCATGGATGACCGGAAGAAAGAAAGGGGCCGCTTATGGAAATCGAACGCAAATATCTGATCAAATGCCTGCCGGAAGGCCTTGAGTCTTATCCGTCAGAACTCATTGAACAGGCCTATCTCTGCG
The DNA here is from genome assembly GCA_902803485.1 of uncultured Eubacteriales bacterium. GTDB lineage: Bacteria > Bacillota > Clostridia > Lachnospirales > Lachnospiraceae > UBA1267. Next base: position 11,988 of record CADCQD010000057.1, read on the forward strand.
GCCATCCCGTCGTACGGGTCCGCAGAGACGGGAATCAGTATTATCTGACATATAAAGGTGAAGGCCTGATCGCCCGTGAAGAATACAATCTTCCACTGACGGAAGAAGCCTATGCCCATCTCCTTGCGAAAGCGGATGGAAAGATCATCACAAAACGCCGCTTCCGGATCCCCTTCGGGCCGTACACCATTGAACTGGATGTGTTTTCCGGAGACCGGGAAGGCCTGGTAATGGCCGAGGTGGAGTTTGAAAGTCTTGAAGACGCAGAGAGCTTTATCCCTCCGGAATGGTTCGGTACGGACGTGTCCGAGGACCCGGCATACCATAATTCCGTGATGGCACTTGGGGAATGAGGCTTCGATACGCTGAGTTTTGCGTAATGCCATCAGTGTGAAAAAGACGTTTCCTCTGACGCGTCAAAAGCGCCTGAGGAAACGTCTTTTTCCTTTGGATCCGTCACGGATCATATACCGATGTCCTTACATGCTGCTTGATGAAATTATAGATGACCAGGTCGGTCGCCGCGTCATAGTGTACGTTGTCCACATATGTCGGAGCTCCGTCATACAGAAACTCTCCGAGTTCGATATACGCCGCCGAACACTGGGTACGCATGGCATAATTAAAAATATCGATGTAAAGCTGCAGGTCCTCCTTCTTGATATTTCCGTAGAGGGAGGGATAGACGCCTTTGATCGGTCCGATGGACGCGAAGTAGAACGCCGTGGTCGGATAACGGACGTACAGGTCATTGATGATCGCGATGTAATCCGGCGTAAAATACAACGTACCGCCGCGGATGTTATTCGCGCAGTCGTTCAGCCCCATGTTGATGATCACATCGTAATTGGGGTCGCGTTCCAGAATGCTGACCAGCTGAGGAACTGCCACATCCCTGAACCAGGTAAAGTACTCTCCTCCCTTGGCGATGAGGATATCCCCCGTATCCAGCGTGATCTGCTGAAGCGGCCAGTACGCGAATCTTGAATCACCGATCAGGATCCTTCCGGAGCTGTAATTGCTGCCCTTCGGAGGTTCTGTAGTTTCCGGCGGATCCGTATACAATACATCACCGGTTTCGATCTCTCCGATGGTAAATGACTGGGCACTGCTGGTTTTTTCCCCGGGATCCCCGGACGGTTCTGTCTGAGCTTCCGCGGATGGCGTTTCCTGGGGCGATGATACCGCAGGTTCGTCCGTGTCACCCCCGGAAGCCTCGGAAATCACCGGCGGATGCTGATCCGCGTAAAGGATCCGCGCGATCATAAACAGAAACACCATGATCAGTATCATGAATATCAGGATCAGCAGCCGGATCAGCCGTGAAAGATTCACCATACGTTTATTCTGTTTTGCGGGCTTTCTGCTCCGTTTATCCATTCAGTCTCTCTTTTTCAGGTTTTGCGGTTTTTGTTTCAAAACTTTTCTGCGCGTACAGTTCATACAGCCGGCGGATCTCTTCTTCCGGGATCTCATTCATACTGTAATAAGCTTCCTTGGCGTACCGCTGAACTTCCTCGGGTACTGACGCATCCATTTCCGGATACAGACCTTCAAGATACTCCGCAGAATCATCCACAACAAAGTGTTTTCCCTTCCAGCCGGCTCTGCGGCGGATCTCATTGTAGATATTCAGATACGTCTCTCTTCCATTGCTGCCCTGAAGTACGGAGGCAGGCTTGATCCTGAGATTCCGCCAGAGCAGCCAGATCACAGCAGCCATAAGGAGCAGGATCAGAAGCACCGGCAGGATCAGGCGCCAGAGGTTTTCTCTGTATTTGGTCACGGCCGCCTGCTCTTCATCTTCCGCTTCCACTTCCGATGTTTCGGTCTGTTCTGTGGTCTCTGTTCCGGATTCCGGCTGGCCCTCAGACGGTTTCTCCTCTTCAGGCTGCGTCCCGGGTTCCGTTTCAGATTCGCTCTGGCTTTCCGTTTCCGGTTCATCCATCTGATCCGAAGGCGTCATTTCCACAGGATACCAGCCGTATCCCGGAATGAATACTTCCGACCAGGCATGTGCATCATAATCTGTCACCCGGTAGCTGCTTCCTGCAGTACATGCCGGGATCAGGAAGCCTTCCGCGTACCTGGCCGGGATCCCCAGCATTCTGAGCAGAAGAGTCCCCGCGGTAGCAAAGTGAACGCAGTATCCTTCTCTCTTTTCAAACAGGAAGGTCTCCGCGAAATCCTTGTCGCTGCCGATGGCCCCGGGATTTTCCGAAAAGCTGCACTGCGTTGACAGGTAGTTCTGCACGGCAGTTACAGCCTTCTCATATTCGCATGCGTGAACGTCGATCCCGTACTGTGTGGCAAGGGACGCGGCCGCGTTCTTTAAAAGCTCCGTTTCCCGGTACTGGAGATCATTCTCAAACACATAGCTTTCGTAAGCGCTGAGGCAGGTTTCCTTCGGTCGGTAATGGAGCCTTGTGTTTTCATCCGGCTTGATCACATACTCGCTGTAATTGCTGTTCATGATCTCTTCTGGAGTCATCTCCGTCCCGTAGTCCATAAGAAGCGCAGAAAGGTCCTCTGCGTCCATATAGCAGACGATGGGATCACCGTTCGGCTGGGAAAGCCCGGCCTTGAATTCCTTCATCTCGACCAGGGTAAGCACGTCCCTGAGAGACCCCGGAGTATATATGGGATAGGTCACTTCCGGATGATCCCCCAGCGCGTACAGATCGGAATAGATCCGGAAAGACGCGATGGACGAGCCCTCATAGATCAGCCCACGGATGCCGTAAGGCAGGTAAAAATAGCTTCCTCCGCCGCTTCTCTCCTGCATGAACATCGTATTATCGCGTTCATGCGTATGGTAAATGGAATTCAGATAACTTGCCTGATAATACAGCAGCGGATTCCGGTAAGCTTCATTGTTCGAATTCACATTCGGATGATAGATCGACGGATACGTCACGGTTTTCGGGAATAACGCGGACGGAAGCTCAGTTTCCGCCGCTACCCACCGGCTTCCGGTATAGGTGTCGCCCGCGAAATTTTTAAAATACGTCTGCTGCGGGTGATCTTTTTCAAATGATACCGAGAAAGCGGTCTCGCCGGTCTGTATTACGGATCCGGCGCGCTGCAGCTCGCCTTCACTGAGGCCGGTCTTCGAGATATCAAAAGGATTCCCCGGAATATCCGCGAGAAGATCACGGAAAAAGTGGCTGGTGTATACGGTGCTCGCATTCTGAAACGCGTTTTTGATATTCGGATAGATCAGGTATACGGCTGCTGCCATAAAGACAGCCGTCACGATCCCCGCCAGCGTGATCAGAATAAAGCGGATCCTTTTCCGTACGCGGTCCGACATTTCGTGCTCGGTATTAATGCTTTCTGTGATACAGGTGAAATATACCGCAAGAATGCACAATATCATCAGCGTCACCGGGAAGAGCCCCGGATCCTGCCCGCCTAAGATGCATAAGAACAGCGGAAGCAGGAGAAATATCGTAAGAAGCGACGGATACGTATGCTTTCCGTAGGAATAGCTGACCTGCCAGACCGGAAGAAACGCGAAGCAGGTCATTACATGGGTCACATTAAATGAAGTCTCAATGTCCAGTGAGACCTCGGATACATAGCCGTAATAAGAGGTAAAGGCACGGATCACACTCACGTAGAGCCCTGCGCATTCCGCAATGACCCGTGATCTTCTCACAAACAGGAGCACTCCTCCCGCAACCAGAAATGCCGCAAGAAGGATGATCCCGATCTTCACACCCCGTACCAGGAACAGCATGGCGATGCTGATCAGAAGCGTGGTCAGAATAAACGGGAGTTCCGAGATCTCAAGACCAAACGCCGTTGTGAAAATGTGCACGAATGCCCATGCCGACGCCTGCGCCAGGATCACCTGGAAGACCACATTCAGGATATTCAGCGTTTTCTGAGACAGAAGGTTCTTTCTGGATTCTTCACGGATCCTGACCGTACCTTCAAAAATACCGCGCAGCTCAGTCTTCTTCATCTTCAGCCCACCTCCCCTGCAGAATATCCAGAGGTTCATCCGTGATGATGAACTGTTTAATAAAGGAGCTGCCCGGCGTACGGCTCAGGAATTCCTCCAGCACCACGTCACCGGAAACCGGGGAAAGCGCTTCCCTGGCTGCCAGCGTGTTCTTGTCAAATCTTCCTGCGTCAAAGGAATGGCAGATCATCAGGATGATGTTTTCCAGATCATCCTCCGTATTCACGAAGCCGTCCCATACGCTGCCCTCATCGTCAGGCCACAGGACCATGTGATTGGTATCCATGCTCAGAAGCCTGGCGGCCAGCGCGTAGTAATTGGTCAGGACTTTGGAAAAGCATTCCTGCGTATTCTTCGTGAACGAAAGCACAAACAGATACTGGGAATCGCTCTCCTTCGCGAAATCCCTGGTCATCATGATATCTCTTTTGGCTGTCAGCTTCCAGTGAGTCCTGGAGATCATATCTCCCGGATGATATTCACGGACCTGGAACGTCTCTGAAGGATCGTCGCCAATGTGGTTGACCGTGATCGCGCGGTCTGAAATGGTGCCCGTCAGCCTGTTGGACTGCACATAGATCTCTGCTTCCTCAAACGCCGGCTGGACGTCCACTTCCGTACGGATCTTTTTATACTTCCGGACAGGGATCCCGAAAAAGCTTAAGGGGTCGCTGACCGAGCATTTACCCATACGGAACGTGCCGCTTCCGACAAACGGGAAGACGCAGTCAAAGTCCACCAGCGTCCGTCCCGGAGGAACAGAAAAACTGGTCCGCTGGATGGAGACTTCACCGGACTGATCGTATATAAAATGTATGACGGCGTTCATTTTCGCGACAGGCAGAATTCCTTTCTTTTCCACCAGAAGCGTCACTTCTCCGCCGTCCTGATAGAGCTCTGCCCTGACCAGATACCGCTGTACGATGCATAATATGAAAAAGCACACTGCCACAAGCAGCATAAAGACTGAGATGATGATCAGTGTTTTGGATGCCGAAAGCAGTGCGCTGTGGATCAGGAATAAACAGAGACTCAGATAAATCACAAGATGCATGCAGCACTCCTATGCTCTTTTCTGTGTCGGTTTATGCTCCTTCTGGAGGATTGAAGACAGGATCGTCTCTTCCGAAAGTTTTTCCGTCCGGGCTTTCCTGCTTTTCAGGATACGGTGGTTCAGTACAGGAAGGAATACCTCTTCCACGTCATCCGGAAGCACATAATTTCTTCCGTTCATGTACGCCAGCGCCATACTCATGTGCATCAGAGCAAGCGACGCGCGTGGAGAGCCGCCCAGTTCGATCATGGGATGGTTCCTGGTGGCGTTCGTCAGGCGCGCCATATAGTCATAGATCGCTTCATGTACAAAAACATCCCTGACTTCGCCCATCATTTCCAGGATCACGTCTTTATCGGCGACCTGTTCCACATTCCCGAGGGACTGGTTCTTTCTTCTCAGGATCTCCCGCTCCTCATTGATGGTAGGGTATCCCATGGAAACACAGATCATAAAACGGTCCATTTCCGATTCAGGAAGACGCTGCGTGCCGGTGCTGCCTACGGGGTTCTGTGTAGCTATCACAAAGAACGGCGTATCCAGGCGCCGCGTCACGCCGTCCACAGTCACCTGGCGCTCTTCCATGGCTTCCAGTAGCGCGGACTGGGTCTTGGGAGACGTCCGGTTGATCTCATCTGCCAGGAACATATTGCAGAAGATCGCGCCGGGCTGGAACATCATGCGCTGGGTGCTCTTGTCAAAAATATTGAAGCCGAGAATATCAGACGGCAGAACGTCCGGCGTAAACTGCATACGGCGTCCCTGAAGGCCCATGGCGTTTTCAAACGCGACAGCCATGGTCGTCTTTCCCACACCGGGGATATCATCGATCAGCACATGTCCTTCGGAAAGAAACGCGCAGAGGATCAGCTTCAGGATATTGTCCTTGCCGACGACCTGCTTTTTCACTTCGTCCAGGATCTTAATGGTATACTGGTAATTACTCATGCTTTGTCCTTTTCTGAAGAACCGAAGCGGTTCTCCTTGCCCTGGATCAGGCGCTTGATATTTTCTCTGTGCGCGAAGATCAGGAGCAGTTCAACGATAATGATTACAATAATAAACTCTGTCAGCGCCTCCGGCGGGACCGGAAGCATCTCAGCAGAAGCAAACGCGATAAATGTGCCGGTGGCGAAAAGCGTCGCGATGATGGATGCCAGCGACACGTAGCGGGTAACCAGCGCCATTCCGAAAAACAGAAGCATGGACAGGAGCCAGGTCAAAGGATGCATGGCAAGCCCCCATCCGGAGGTAGCTGCCACGCCCTTGCCGCCTTTGAATTTCAGATAGGCAGGAAAGTCGTTTCCGAGGATCACTCCCAGGACCGCATAACTCATATAGATATAGCGCAGGCTGTCGCTTTTGAAGATCTGCCCGATCAGGAACACCGGGAGAAATGCCTTCAGCGCGTCAAGGAAAAATACCAGAAGCGCGGTCTTCACTCCCAGACAGCGCAGGGCATTCGTCGCGCCTACATTGCCGCTTCCCATTTTTGTCAGGTCAAAATGCATCAGCTTTCCGAGGAAATGTCCCGCGAGGAACATGCCGAAAACATATCCTGTGACCACGGAAAGCACTCTGATCAGTACCGGATTCATACCTGGTCCTTCTCCTTTCTTTCCCGAATCAGGAACCGAAGCGGCGTGCCCCGGAAGCCGAAGGCCTCCCGGATCTTGTTCTCAAGATACCGTGTATATGAAAAATGCATCAGTTCCTTATCATTAACGAACACCACAAAAGTGGGCGGTTTGACGCCGACCTGCGTGACGTAGAAGATCTTCAGGCGCCGTCCCTTATCTGAAGGCGGCTGCTGCATGACTACTGCTTCCGTGATGATCTCGTTCAGCACACCGGTCTGTACGCGGAGCGACTGGTTTGCCAGAACCATATCGATCAGCTCAAACAGCCGTCCGATCCGCTGTCCGGTCAGGGCGGAAATGAATACGATCTCCGCGTAGCTCATATAGGACAGCTTTTCCCGTACACTTTCCGTAAAACGGTAAATGGTCTTGTCGTCTTTCTCGACTTTGTCCCACTTGTTCACGACAATGATCACACCCTTGCCGCGTTCATGCGCGATCCCCGCGATATGCGCGTCCTGTTCGGTCACGCCTTCATCCGCGTCGATCATCATCAGTACGATGTCCGCGCGTTCCACAGCGGCGACTGCGCGGATGATGCTGAATCTCTCGATCTCTTCTTTGATCTTGTTCTTTCTTCTGAGGCCGGCAGTATCGATCAGCGTATACTCTCTGCCCTGATAGACAACTTTTGTGTCCACCGCGTCACGGGTCGTGCCCGCAATTTCAGAAACGATCACCCGGTTTTCTCCGGCGATCTTATTCACCAGGGAGGATTTGCCCACATTGGGCTTTCCCACGATAGCGATCTTCGGGATCTCGTCCTCCTCTTCGCCTTCCGTTTCCTTCGGAAAATACGATACGATCCGGTCCAGCATATCTCCGAAACCGGTTTTGGAGACCGCCGATACCGGGATCGGGTCTCCGATTCCCAGATTATAGAACTCGTAGACGTCATCCATCTGGTTCTGGAAACTGTCTACTTTATTGACCACCAGCACCACGGGCTTTCTGGACTTTCTCAGCATTTCCGCCACCTGTGTATCGGCATCCTGAAGGCCCTGTCTCGCATCCGTCAGGAAGACGATCACGTCCGCTGTCTGGATCGCGATCTCCGCCTGATCCCGCATCTGTGAAAGGATCACGTCATTTGACTCCGGCTCAATGCCGCCGGTATCGATCAAAGTAAATGTATGATTCAGCCAGGTTGCCGTCGCGTAGATCCTGTCTCGCGTAACACCCGGCGTATTTTCCACGATGGCTCTGGTCTCGCCGGAAAGCGCGTTGAAAAGCGTGGATTTTCCGACGTTCGGCCGGCCAACGACGGCTACGACTGGTTTCATTCAACTCCTCTTTCTGTCCCGGGTTCCCGGAACGGTCCAGGTTCATATGTTCCGTGCCTCAGGTCGATATCCTCCTCTGACAGGCGGCCGGAAAGCGCATGCATAAATGTACGCGCGTCATTTTTCATGATCATCACAGGTACGCCAAGTGCCTGTTCCACGTCCTTTCGGGACACGTCGTCCAGAAAAACCTCTTCTCCGCTCCGGAACATACAGTTCGGCAAAAGAAGAAGATCTCCCAGATCGCGGCCGCTAAGCTGCCGGATCAGATCCTGCCCGGTCACCAGGCCGCTCACAGTGATCAGCTCTCCGAAAAAATCATTCCTTACCGCGTATAAAAGATTATCCTCCGGATACCCGGTACGCGCGGCCAGGCGCGCGCTGATATCCCGGAGCATGGGAAACGGCAGTAATCCGGACGCGAAACTTATGCGGTGTCTCAGGTAATTCCGCGCGGCTTCCTCCATTTCCTCCTCTGCCTCATTCAGGAAGAGCCTGGACATGCCCACGCCGTTTTCCAGCTGCAGATAACCGTCATACGTCTCTTCATCCGGGAACGGGATCCCGGCCGTAATATAAAACTCATCACTGGCATGCACAAAATGAAGGCCGTATTCATCATATGCCTTCTTCTGCCAGGACTCCGTAAGCCGGATCACTTCCCTCGCGTCATCCGCGCCGGGCTGAACCAGCACAGGAAGCCCTTCTCTGTGTTTCGTCAGTCCCACAGGCACAATGGAAACGCTCTCAAGTACCGGGACGTAACGATACAGGTCCTCCAGTGTTTTTTTCAGTGCCTCTCCGTCGTTCACACCTTTGCAAAGTACGATCTGCATGTTCATCCGGAGCCCTGCGCGGTAAAAATCATCCAGATAAGAAAGGACCTCCCCCGCATGGCGGTTTCGCAGCATCCGGATCCGGAGTTCCGGATCCGTGGTGTGAACGGAAATATTCATCGGCTCCAGCCGGTAGCGGATGATCCGCTCCACGTCCCGGGGCTTCATGTTTGTCAACGTAATATAATTTCCCTGGAGAAAGGACAGGCGGGAATCATCATCCTTAAAATACAGGGTATCTCTCATACCCTTGGGCATCTGGTCGATAAAACAGAAAATACAGCGGTTGCTGCAGCTTCTCATATCGCTCATCAGCCCGCTTTCAAATTCGATTCCCAGATCCTCATAGAGATCCTTTTCGATCTCCAGTTCCCATTCCTCTCCGTCAGGTTTCCGGATCAGCAGGACCAGTTCCTCGCTCTGCGTCAGGTAACGGTAATCAAAAACGTCTTCGACTTCCTCTCCGTTCACGGAGATCAAAATATCACCGGGCTCAATGCCCAGCTCCTGACCGATCGAATGATCCTCGATTTGTGTGATCCTGTGCTCCATTTTTCTGTTCATATAAGAGAAAAGGACCCGCGTAAAATGCCGGGTCCTTCATCATTATTATGCCATAGCATCTACTGCTTTCGATAAGCGGCTGATCTTGCGGGAAACCGTATTCTTATGGTAAACACCCTTGGACGAAGCTTTTGTCAGCTCTATGGCAGCTGCCTTCAGCGCTTCCTTTGCCTGTGCCTTGTCCCCTGACGCGATCGCAGCATCGACCTTCTTGACGAAAGTTTTCACTCTGGACTTGATCGCCTTATTTCTTTCGGTTCTCGATTCAGCTACTAAAATTCTCTTCTTCGCAGATTTAATATTTGCCATCAGGCACCTCCGTATATTTTTTTGAAGCGGCAGTGTAGAGGGTGACCGCCGTTTCTCTCACGTCCCGCCGAGACACGTTGGCTGAAGACGCAAACATACCCTTAAATAATAACATAAAACATGGATTTGTCAAGTCTTTTGTTTTTCTGTCTGAAGTTTCCGCAGGCTTCCGGGGATCAGAGCCCGAACCAGTCTTTTTCCGATACGATCTCGCCGTTTCTGGTAAAGACTCTCGGCACACGCCTCGTGATATCACAGACAAGTTCGTAATTAAATCTGCCGGAAAGCCTGCCAAGTTCCTCCGCAGTGATCTGTTCATTGCCGGAAGTTCCTAAAAGAATGACAGGTTCTCCTTCTCCGATCCTGGCTGCGCAGGGATGATCCGTAAGATCCACCATCATCTGATCCATGCACACTCTCCCCACCACAGGGCACCGGATCCCGCGGATCAGTACGTCCGCCTGATTGGACAGCGTCCTGGGATAACCATCCGCGTAGCCGCAGGATACCGTAGCGATCCTGCTTCTGCGTCCGGTAACAAAGGTCGCGCCGTATCCGATGGGAGTTCCTTCCGGCACAGTCTTGACAAAACAGATCTCGCTGAGAAGGGACAGGGCCGGCCGTACCGGCGCATCGGAAAAATCCGCTTCTTCTGACGGCAGAAGGCCGTACATGGAGATCCCGACGCGCACCATACCGGAATCCGAAGTATCGAACAGGATGGAGGCCGCGCTGTTCGCGTAATGAACGACAGGGATACAGACACCGCGCGCACGCAAGGCATCCGTCATTTGAAGAAACGTCTCTGCCTGCTTTTTTGCCGCGGATTGATCTGCCATATCCGCGGTCGCGAGATGCGTAAAGATCCCCTCCGGCACGATGCCGGGAAGAAACGCGGCTTCCGCGATCTGATCGATACTGCTTTCATCAGCCGGGAAACCGATCCTTCCCATTCCGGTGTCGATCTTAAAATGTACATAGCAGGGTCTTCCGGCCCGTTCCGCGGCCTCCGACATTTCCTTCACGTGGATAAGGGAAGCCGCAGGAATCCGGATCTCCTCGCGGATCATTTCTTCATACCGCTGTTTTCCCACAAGGCCCAGGACCAGGACAGGCTTTCGGATGCCTTCTTTCCGAAGAAGCAGGGCTTCCTCCGGCGTAGCCGCGGCAAAATAATCCGCAATGTCCTGAAGCTCCCGTGCCGTTTCCACCGCGCCGTGTCCATACGCGTCCGCCTTGATGACAGCGCATTTCATCATTCCCGGTATCAGCCGGTCCGTGACCGAAAGAAAGTTATTTCTGATGGCACCAAGATCGATCCATGCCGAGACCCGTTCAAATCCTTTTTTCATCATTCTGTACCTTTGACTTTTGTCTTTCCCGCTCATTCCGCGAATATACGCAGCCGCAGAAATCCTGCCGGTAAAGACCGTATTCACGGGAAAGCTCTATGGACCGCCGGTAGCCGTCCTTCTTTTTGAAGTCCGACGGAAGAAAACGGATCCCGTATTTTTTTCCCTCTTCTTCACCGATCTCATTCAGGAGCGCCGCGTCCTTCAGAGGGCTGATCGTCAGCGTGGTGGTATAATAATCATATCCTCCGGCAGCTGCTTCCTCCGCGGAAACAGAGAGCCGCAGGCGGAAACATTTTTCACAGCGCGCGCCTCTTTCCGGTTCCTGTTCCAGTCCGCGCGCCGCGGCATAAAAGCGTTCCGGTTCATATTTTCCGAAAAGGAAATTTACCGGATGGACGGTACGCATTTCCCGGATCAGCCGCCTGACCTCTTCCGCCCGTTTCTCATACTCTTCTTCCGGAGAGATATTCGGATTGTAATAGAATACCGTGATCCTGAAATACTGCGAGAGTTCTTCCAGCACCGCACTGGAACACGGAGCGCAGCAGCTATGCAGGAAAAGGGTTGGGACGCTTCCGCCCAACCCTCTGATCACTGTATCCATTTCCTTGCGGTAGTTTCTCGCTGCCATCTCCGATCACCGGGGCTGCGCCCCTTCCTGTTTATCCTGTTTCCGGTTACTGCAGGAAATCACGGATCCTTTTACTTCTTACCGGGTTTCTGAGTTTTCTGAGCGCCTTCGCTTCGATCTGGCGGATCCGTTCACGCGTTACGTCAAATTCTTTTCCGACTTCTTCCAGCGTCCTCGGATGGCCGTCTTCCAGGCCGAATCTGAGAATGATGACCTGGCGCTCTCTTTCCTTCAGATCGCCCAGAAGCGTATCGATCTCCTCGCGAAGCATCACGTTTTCCACATTGGTCTCCGGTGTTACCGTATTCGTATCAGCCACGAAATCGCCCAGGTTCGAATCATCTTCTTCACCGATCGGAGTCTCCAGAGAAGCCGGTTCCCTGGCGATCTGCATGATCTCCATGACCTTGGATTCCGGAATATCCAGTGCTTCGGAAAGTTCGGAGACCGAAGGCTCATAGCCCAGTTCCAGTGTCAGCTTCCGCTGCATCTTGGACATTTTATTAATGGTCTCGACCATATGCACCGGTACGCGGATCGTCCTGGCCTGGTCAGCCAGCGCGCGGGTCACGGACTGGCGGATCCACCAGGTAGCATATGTGGAAAGTTTATAACCCTTGGTATAATCAAACTTTTCTACGCCTTTGATCAGGCCCAGGTTGCCCTCCTGCACCAGATCCAGGAAGCTCATTCCGCGGCCGGTATAACGCTTCGCGATACTGACCACCAGCCTGAGGTTCGCCTCGATCAGGCGCTTTTTCGCGGCTTCATCTCCGTCCGCCTTCAGGCGGGCAAGACGCATCTCCTCATCCGCGGAAAGCAGAGGCACCATACCGATCTCTTTCAGGTACATCCGTACCGGGTCCTCCGTCCCAATGCCTTCCGGCAGGTCATTCAGATCCAGATCGATATCCTCTTCATCTTCATCCGACAGATCCAGCCCGTCATCCAGGAGCACGTCGTCCAGGATCACATCGTCGTTCATGATCCGAAGGACGTCGATCTTCCTGGACTCCATATAACTGATGATCCGCTCGATCTGATCAGCTGTAAGTGTCACATCCTTGAAAAAGGCGTTGATATCATCCACCTCAAGGGTGTTGTTATGGCTTTTACCGATCTCTGCCAGCTTTTCCAGCTGTTCTGCCGTGACCGGACCGCCGGCAGACGATTCATCGGACTTCACGGCCTCTTCCGTGTATGAATCTTTCACAAGCTCAGCATTCTCCGTATCCACGGAAAGGACTGCGTTGTCTTCGATCTTGTCTGCTTTCTTTTTTGCCATTTGATTCCTTTCTGTCCGCGTCGTTTCCTCGGACGCTTAGGGCTTCATAACAATGTTTACGATCCTGCCGGGAACATAAACCTCCTTAACGACCGTCCCGGTCAGCTTACCCTGAAGTGCCTGCCGGCCGGCGGCTAACGCCTCCTCCTGCGATGCGCTTCTGGGAATGGTCACAGTCGCCCGGACCTTGCCGTTGATCTGCACCGCGATCTCTACCTCGTCTTCTCTGACAGCTTCAGGATCAAAGACCGGCCAGGGTTCATACGCAAGGCTGCCTTCATGTCCGAGGATCTGCCAGAGCTCTTCGCCGGCGTGCGGGCAGACACAGGAGAACATCTTCACGAAGCCCTCCGCGTACTCTTTCGGGCAGCTGCCGGTTTTGTAGAGCGCGTTTATAAAAATCATGAACTGCGAGATGGCTGTATTGAAGGCGATCTTTTCAAAGTCCTCTGTGACTTTTTTCACTGTCTGATGATAGACCTTTTTCAGCTCATCCTTCGCAGAATCATTGATATTATCTGAATTGGAAAGGAAGGTGAACACACGGTTGATGAACTTTCTCGCGCCGCTCACGCCCTCATTGCTCCAGGGTTTCGATACCTCCAGCGGCCCCATGAACATTTCATAGAGACGGAGCGTATCCGCGCCGTATTCCCGGACGATGTCGCTGGGATTTACCACGTATTCGGGATAACGCTTGCCCATCTTTATGCCGTTGGAACCCAGGATCATTCCCTGGTGGACCAGCTTCTTGAAGGGTTCCTTCACCGGGGAAAGCCCGATGTCATACAGGAACCGGTTCCAGATGCGTGAATACATCAGGTGTCCTACCGCATGTTCCGGTCCTCCGATGTAAAGATCGACGGGCATCCAGTGCTTAAGAAGCTCAGGATCCGCAAATACTTTATCATTGTGGGGATCGATATACCGGAAATAGTACCAGCTGGAGCCTGCGGAACCGGGCATTGTGGAAGTCTCGCGTTTTCCGCGGATCCCGTTATGCTCGTACTTTTTCCACTCTTCCGCATTTTCCAGCGGCGCCTGTCCGTTCTTTCCTTTATAGTCCTGAAGCTCAGGAAGAAGAAGCGGCAGTTCGTCGTCATCCAGCACGTGGATCTCCCCGTTTTCCATATGGACTACAGGCACCGGCTCGCCCCAGTAGCGCTGCCGCGCGAAGATCCATTCACGGAAATGGTAATTCACGGTTTCCTTCGCGACGCCCATATCGACAAGTTTCTTCGTAATGGCCGGTTTTGCCTCTTCCACCGTCAGGCCGGTAAACTCCGCGGAATTGATCAGTCTGCATCCCTTGCCAAGATAATCGCCCTTTTCAAAGGCATGCTCAGATACGTCAGCGCCGTCAATGACCTGAAGCATGGGAAGCCCGTGCGCCACAGCGTATTCAAAATCACGCTGATCGTGGCTCGGGACCGCCATCACCGCGCCGGTACCGTAGCTTGCGAGGACGAAATCACCAAGGAACAAAGGCACTTCCCTACCGTTTACAGGATTGATGCAGGTCACGCCCTGAATGAGGCATCCGGACTTGGTTTTATTCAGCTCCGTCCGGTCCATGTCGTTCTTTTTCAGAGTCTCGGCAATGTACGCCTCCACCTCTTCTTTATTCTGGATCCTCGGCATCAGTTCTTTCACGATATCCCCATCCGGGGCCAGGACCATGAACGTTATGCCGTAGATGGTCTCGATGCAGGTAGTGAAAATAGAGAACTTTCCGCCGCCCACGATCTCGAACTCCACCTCGACGCCGGTGGATCTGCCGATCCAGTGGCGCTGGATGTCCTTTGTGGATTCCGGCCAGTCGATCTCGTTCAGGCCTTCCAGCAGCTTTTCCGCGAATGCCGGCTGGTCAATGACCCACTGCTTCATGTTCTTCCGGATCACCGGATAACCGCCGCGTTCGGATTTACCGTCGATCACTTCGTCATTGGAAAGCACCGTGCCCAGTTCTTCGCACCAGTTGACAGGCATGTCGATATACTTCGCGTAACCGGCTTCATACAGCTTCTTAAAGATCCACTGGGTCCATTTATAGAACTCGGGATCGGAAGTGGCAACCATCTTGGACCAGTCATAGTCAAAGCCAAGCTCACGGAGCTGTTTGGAGAATACTTCGATGTTCTCTCTTGTAAATCCGCTGGGATGGTTTCCCGTAGTGACCGCGTACTGCTCCGCGGGCAGACCGAAGGAATCGTAACCCATGGGATGAAGCACATTATAGCCCTGCATCCTCTTCATACGTGAAATAATGTCCGTGGCCGTATAACCTTCCGGATGCCCGGCATGCAGGCCGACACCTGAAGGATACGGAAACATATCCAGCGCATAGAATTTGGGTTTGGAAAAATCCCAGACGTCGGTTTTGAACGTCTGGTGTTCTTCCCAGTACTGCTGCCATTTTTTCTCAATTTTACCAGGCTCGTATCTGTATTCCACTGTTCTCCTCCGGCCGCGGAAGGTGTCCGCGGGTGTTTCATTACATAATAACATCGGCTGCAGGATGCAGCCGTAGCGCACAAAAATAAACCCGAGATGCCGTGATCCTGCTTTTTTGACCCCTAGCCTAAGCCAGGTGGGTTACCGCGGCATGCGCTTCTGCCTTCCACTCAAAGGAGGCCTGACATCCACCATGCAATACTGGAATCCCGTATGTCATCATGTAGGCTCAAATAATGCAAAACCCTCGAACACCCCAGGCAAACATATTATAGCAAATCCTAAGGTCTTGCGCAATCTTTTCTTAAAGCAGAAAGGATTTTTTTGAAATAAGCCGGCAGCTCCGACGTAAACTCCATATAGGCTCCCGTACGCGGATGTACGAATCCGAAAATGTACGCGTGCAGGCACTGGCCCTCGGTATGGAATCTGGACTTTCCGGAACTGTACTGCGTATCGCCCAGAAGCGGATGCCCGATATGGCTCATATGCACCCGGATCTGATGTGTGCGTCCTGTCTCCAGAACACATTCCACAAAGGTATACTCGCCAAACCGTTCCAGTACGCGGAAATGGGTGACCGCTTCTTTCCCTGCCGGATCCACAGCCATTTTCTTCCGGTCGGTCCTGTGCCGCGCGATGGGCGCGTTCACCGTACCCTCATCTTCCCGGAAATTTCCGGAGACGATCGCGTAATACCGCCGGGTGACTGTATGCGCCGCCAGCTGTTCCGCGAGAGACTGATGCGCCGTATCATTTTTACAGGCGATGACAAGTCCCGTCGTATCCTTATCTATGCGGTGCACGATCCCGGGCCGCATCACGCCGTTGATTCCGGAAAGATCCGTGCAGTGATACAGCAGCGCGTTGACCAGTGTGCCGGACGTATGTCCGGGCGCCGGGTGCACCACCATGCCCTTCGGCTTGTCTACAAGGATCACGTCCGGATCCTCATATACGATATTCAGCGGGATCGGCTCCGGCTGTACATCCGGTTCCTCCGGTTCGCTGAATTCCGCGTCTACCACGTCTCCGGGCTTCAGAGAAGCTCCGGGTTTGGCGCTCTTCCCGTTGACCAGCACCGCGCATCCTTTGATCTGTTTCTGCAGGAAAGAACGCGTATGCTCCGGATACATCCCGAGCAGGAAGAGGTCCAGACGCATGCCCTTCTGTTCAGGCGTGATCTCAAACTGTTCCATCTTTCTTTTTCCTGAGGCTGTAGAATTCCAGCTCATCATCTTTATAAACAAAGATAAACCAGATCATCAGCAGGATGCAGCCCACTGTGATGAAGCAATCCGCCACATTGAAGACCGGGAAATCGATCAGGCTGAAATACAGGAAATCCACCACGTATTTCTGAGACGCCCGGTCAATGAGGTTTCCTATGGCACCGCCCGCGATCATGGACAGAAATACAAGGATGGGCGCGTAGCGCTTTACCGGAGGAGTTTTTACAAAGAAAAACACCACGGCTCCGAGGATCACTACCGTCATAATATAGAAAAAGAGCTGCTGATTCTTAAACATCCCGAACGCCATTCCGGTATTTTCCAGATAATGCAGCTGGAAAACA
>CADCQD010000058.1 GCA_902803485.1 uncultured Eubacteriales bacterium
ATCCGGGCGATCTCCCTGATGTCCGGAATCAGCTGGGTATTGCAGAAGCTCCGGGCCAGGATCGTAAATCCGGAACCCAGACGGTAGTGTTCACCTATGATATACTCCGCGGGAAGCGCGCCTTTTCCGATGGAGGCGATCCCGCCAAAGCCGAAGGGCATCCCTTTTTCCCTGCACTTTCCGGCAATGGCATCCACAGTCCCGTCACACAGAAGCCCGAACATGAAGCCGCTGCGCATCCCAAGACTCAGATCGTTCAGACCGATATGGATCTGGTCGATCCCGGGGATCTCCAGGATCTCGTCCAGGACAGATACCGCCTCCGGGGTCTCCAGAAGAGGGAATGTGACTGCGCGGCCATCCACATCAGATACAAAACGCCGGAGTTCTTCCGTGGTTTTAAAATACGGAAGCATGATCACATCAGCGCCGGCCCGGATCACGGCTTCGATCTCTTCTTCCGAATTGTCGAACACAAAACCGTCTTCGCTGCCGGCATCATGGATCGGATTGACCCGGACCATGAGTTCCGCCCTGGTCAGGACCTCCCGGACCGCGTGTACGTCTTCTACGGTATGATGATACTGGACAGTATCCAGGCCTCCCTGACGGGCACGCTTGCCGATAAATTCCATATCAACAAAGATCCTGTCCACCCCCGCCGCTTCCGCGGCCAGCGCGACATCCGGCCTGTTGGTTACATACATCAATGTTAATGACATGATGGTTTATCCTTCATTCTCCGGTATGCGGATCCGGCTCTGCACCCGGCTGTTTGTCAGCGGTCTCCCGGATCTCCTCCGGTTTTTCAGCTGTCTCCCGGATCTCCTCCGGTTTTTCAGCTGTCTCCCGGGTCTCATCTGGTTTTTCTGCGGTCTCCCGGGTCTCTTTCGGTATTACTTCCACGGATTTCTCCTGCGGTTCCCTGGCCAGGGTCTCCCCCCGGTTCACGTTATCGGAATTTGCGAGCACCTTGAAGATCGTCCGGAAAAAGATCTCCAGATCCAGTCCAAAAGTTACATGATCTACATACCAGACGTTCAGTTCAATACGATGATGCCACTCCACGTCTTTCCGTCCGTGGGTCTGCGCCCATCCCGTGATCCCGGGCCGGACGTCAAACATCCGCATCTGTTCCTCTGTGTATTCCCCGACAGGCCAGGGATGATACGTGAGCGGCGGCCTCGGACCGATCAGCGACATATCTCCGCGAAGGATATTCAGAAGCTGGGGAAGTTCATCCAGACTCGTTGCCCGGATGAATCTGCCTACCCGCGTCACCCGGGAATCTCCGGCACTGGAATATACTCCGCTGCCGGTAAATTCCGAATTTACCCGCATGGATCTGAACTTCAGGATCTCGAATTCTTTTCCGTGAAGACCCAGACGCTTCTGCCGGAACAGCACGGGGCCCTTGCTCTCCAGCTTCACAGCCGCCGCGGTAAGCGCCATCGGCACTGCTGCAAGCACCACGCCGGGTACTGAGATCATAAGGTCCAGGATCCGCTTCCACCGGTCTCTGTACCGGGGATCCGCAGGCGGATAATTCAGAGGCATATCGTTACGATTCATAATCATCTCACAGGATCATTCATATTTTCCGACGCATCAGGGCACACTTCTTCATTATAACCCATAATACACCAAGTAAATCATACCACAAAAAGCCATACAAGTCACCACATATTTCAGCCCGGGATCCGGCTCCGGTTTCTGCCTGTCTTAACGGCAGCTAAAGCATGCCGGCTGCGGCTTTCTCCGTCAATTCCAGATAGACAGCATCTGTGACCTGATGTACAATAATGATATGAGACAAAAATTGACCCTGCGCTACATTCTGATCCTGATCAGCTGCTGCGGACTATCCGCGGCAGCGCTTGGCATGCTTACAAATGTGGCGGGGGTCTTTTTTACGCCTGTCGCGGATGATCTGGGTGTGGGCCGCGGCCTCGTCAGCCTTACCTATACCATTTCCTGTCTTGCGCTGGCTGCCGGCGGGCTTCTTACCGTCCGGATCACTTCCCGGCTGCCGCTTCGTGTGGTGGTGATAAGCGCGGGACTGCTGTTCGCCCTCTCAACCGCGGGATGCGGACTGGCTAAGGGAATCCTTGTACTGTATATTCTCAACGCCGTGCGCGGCCTGGCTGCCGGTGTGATCGGGAACGTACTGGTAACTCAGATCATGAACAGCTGGTTCCTGAAGAATACCGGTACTTTTACCAGCATCGCCATGGCCCTCAGCGGACTGACCGGCGCTGTTTTCTCCCTGGTCCTTTCAAAGATCATAGCGGCGGCAGACTGGCGGACCGGTTATTATACAGCCGCTGCCATCTCCCTGCTGTTTGAACTTCCGGCCATGTTTTTCCTGCGCAGCATAAAGCCGCAGGATGCGGGATACGCACCCTACGGCTCTGGATCTGATGATCATACTTCCGTCTCCGGTTCCGGGGCGGCAGCTGTACGACCGTCTGAAGCGACGGAAACGGTCCTGCCTCCGGCGGATCCGGTATATGCCGACGCAGTCTCCAGTAAGACTCTGCTGAAAGCATTTCTGCTGACTCTGTTTTTCGCCATGGCGGTTGCGTTAGCCACTTCCTATCCACAGCATTTTCCGGGGATCTCAGAAAGTCTGATCCACTCCCCGGAAACCGGTGCCCTGATGGTCACCATCTGTCTCATTATGAACAGCGTGGGAAAACTGACTCTGGGCGTTCTGACCGACAGGTTCGGTACCAGGCGTTCCGTACTGCTGTTCAGTTTCCTGTTATTCACAGGTTTCCTTCTTCTGCTGTTTGTACGAAAGCCGGCCGGCATGTTCCCGGCGGCGGCACTCATCGGTCTTTCCTACGCGCTTTCTACTGTCGGTATCGTTATGATCGTACGTACTGTTTTCGGCCTGGAACGATACAATCAGATCTATCCGAGGATCGTTCTTTTCGCGACCGTCTCCAGCGCTTTCGGGTCTTCCCTGATCGGGTTTATTTATGACGGCACCGGCAGCTATATTCCGGCATTTATTCTGGTCATCGCGGTCATCGCGCTGGAGATCGCGGCGGTGTTTACCGTGTTCAAAATGAAAAAGTAAGGCATGCGGCGATCCTTTTATTATCTCCACCGCACGTCTGCTTCTCTTCGCGGCGCGGTCCGCTGGTACGCTGTTTTCGGATAGCCGATCAGCATACAGATCCCGATCTTTTTATCTGTAAGATCCAGCCACTTGAGCGCCTCGGGAGTCATGGAAGTCGCTCCCGCCAGATATCCGTTATACATCACGCCAAG